>JAHFBY010000003.1 GCA_023249835.1 Elusimicrobiota bacterium
TGTAACCCAGTTCTTGTGCCTGGACAATAATTTTATCGATGAATTCAAAAGGGTTTAAACCTTGCTTTGGTCCGCTCATCCAGCGGCGTTGATAATTTATCCTAGAAAGGGCCGTACGGAGTCCGCTGAGGCTTTGGCTTAAGGTTAATTTTCTTTGATAGTCGCGCCAAGCTTTAATTTGGTCGTCTAAAAAATAGCGGGGGTTCATTAATAGGTTGTTTCTGTTTTGGATAAGCTTTTGGGTAAGCAGATTTTCTTCACCAAAAATTTCTTTCGCTGTTTCTAAGAGCGTGTCTAACCGTCCGTTTTCAGTAATTTCTTGCCAATAGTCCAGGTATTCTTTAACGAAAAGATCCAGCCATTGTTTGGGGTTTCCGGTGCGCGCCATCAGGGTTATGGGGATTTGTCCACGCCCCCTTTTTATGTCACCCACCAAAAAATTGCTGGTAGTGTTAAACATGGAACCAAAATCAAGCGCATAAACTTTAAATTCGTTTTCGTCAAACATAGTGTTAGGCGGAAAATTTTCCGGATTGTATAGCGTTGGGTCACCGCGCCCGATCAAGTTAAAGGCAAGGGTTTGGCGCGCCAACTGGCTTACTAAGTCGCGGTACTGATGTTCGTTAAAGCGCGATTGGAGGAGCGGAGGGTTTTGAGATAAATCCAGAATTCGGTCAAACTGCGCACCCGGTATTATTGCAATGCAGGTCACCCCGGTAACTGCGTCTTCCGTATTTTCGACAGGGTAGAACGATGCACCTACTGAGGGCAACCCTAAAATTTCCATGGCCTTAAACCCAAAGGATTCATGGTTCCATAATTGTCCTTGCCGGTTGCGGACCTCAACTTTTTGGCCGTCAATTTGCCCTACCCGCGTTTGGCCTTTAACGAAAAATTCTACAACAGCGCCATTTCTTTGCAGTTGAAATTTATAGGTGAAGTGAGCTGGGCTAAACATGCGGGCGGAGCTAAAATCTTCGAAGTTTGTAACAATCCAGTCTTGGGCCGGCAAGTCAGGGCGCAGTTGATGCGCGAAGTTTTGGAGCGCAGCGTTTAGGCTGGGGTTTTCCATAAATTTTAATCGAGCGAATTCACGTTTTAAGGCTGGCGGCATCCGGTTAATGAATTCATGGGACCGCGCCACCGCTTCGCCATCTGAAGCTTGGAAGTTCTTGGGTCCGGTTAAAGGTGGAAAGAAATTAAAAACAAGCTGGTTGGGATGTAGCAGCGAAGAGATAAACCCTTCTCGATCGCCTGTCAAAAAAATCGTGTTTTGGTCAAAGAATTCGTTTGTGTAGTTGATAACGGACTCTTCATAAGAGGGAAAAGTTTCCGGGTGTATTTGGAGTCTCTTAAATGCAAGGTAAGGTTTTAAAATATAGAGAGCAACCGTTTGCAATCGAGGAGAATGGGAGAAGACGGGGTGGATGCGGGGATCCGTCCACTTTTGGCGCAACTTTTCATGTTGTAAGATGATCGGCAGGATTTGACTGCGCAAATGGTTGTATCGGGCATTGTCTGATTCGAGTAATAGCCAGTCCGCCAAATACACCTCGCCATTGGAGTCGGTTAAGGCCGGCGTTAATCCGCCATAACCTTGAGCGCGGGCTTTAGCGCGCAATTGTTCAGGAGAAAGTATATGGGGACGCCTGCCCAGAGTTCGAAAAACTTTATGGAGCTGAGCTTGACCCATCTTTGCGCCTCGTAAGGTTCTAGATAGCGCGTGGAGTCTGCGGATGATAAGGTAGTCGCGCAGATAAACCGGTAAACAAAGAAATAGTAAGCTGCCCAGAACCATTGCAACAATGGATCCGCTGCTGTTAGGATCAATATGCAGCATAAATGGAAGCGTAAAAGATAGTAAAGTAAAACCGATTAGGATCATAGCTGCGTTGCGGTAGTCGCGCAGATTGAGCGCTTGAGCCGAGGGCGATTCCATACAAACAACAATGGGTGATTGTGGACTCGTTCCCCAGCGTCCAGAAGTAAATGGATTGTGGATAGGGAATTTAAATATGGATTGTAACGCTTTTTTAGTTGTGGCGGGATCTAACAGTTGTGAATTTAATGTATCGTCAAAGGTTTGGACGCTTAGGACTTGAGTTTGAATTAATCGGCCATTGCAAAACAATTTTGTTCGCATTCGCCGGCCTATAGGGGTGGACTCTAGGGACTCAAAATCTTTGGAATGTATTTTAAATTTTTGATTTAAGTATGAACTTGCGTCTTTGCGCATTTGTGGATTTGCCAGGGAGGTCAGTAGCATGGCTAAGAGCCTGCGTAAGATTGTGCTCTTGTCCGGATTGCCGAGCAGCGCGCTTTGGCCCAGGGCTAAGGGCGGATTGATGTTGGTTTTTTCCGGAAGGAGGTTTTGTAACAGTGTTTCCGGAGAATGGCCAAAAAGTTTTTGGGGTCCAGTAAGCGGCGTCCCTCTGTTACCAGATTGCGTAATCTTTGGGCAAAGGGTGATGGAATTGATATTTGCCTTAGCTAACTGTTCTTCAATTTGTTGAGAATGATATCCGCCGGCAACGAGGACCAAGGTTTTGTTGTCCGCGGTCAGCAAATGTTTAATCGCGCATTTTACGAACTGGTCGCTGCGTTGTTTGGAGAGTTCGTTAAAGCGTATGGAGTTTGCCA
Source organism: Elusimicrobiota bacterium (assembly GCA_023249835.1). Lineage (GTDB taxonomy): Bacteria > Elusimicrobiota > Elusimicrobia > 2-02-FULL-39-32 > 2-02-FULL-39-32 > JAHFBY01. Next base: position 2,641 of record JAHFBY010000003.1, read on the forward strand.
AGACTGCGCGCCAGGGAGCAGGGGTTCCTGACACGGTATTGCCCGATAGCGCAGCCATCCTTTCTTGAATTTTAAAGATTTCACCTTTGCGTTCGATAAAAGATTGCCAATCGTCCGGACTTTGGATAAATTTAAGCGCTTTTTTGCATAGGGCCCAGTCCCGATCGAGTTCTACGACTTCTCGGCTAACCCCGGTCGCTTGGTTCCAGACCTGCGCTTCTAAACGGTTTAGTTCAAGATAGATTGTTTCGGTAGAAGCTGTTGAATAGGCTTGTAAATGGGGGAAAGTGCGCGCATTTGTTTGCGCGAATAATAATTGGGTCCAGGCGCCCAGTTCCAAAGAACCTGCGCGATAAGCTTTTTGTGCTTGGTCCAGTTTTAACTGTTCCGAACTGTAATGCAAACTTTTGATTAGCGCTAACTCGTTTTCTCGTTCACCGATCCAAGGTTCCAGGCGGGGGTTTGACTTTAGGCTTAAGGTAAGGGTTTCCAATTGTTCTTTATAGAGTTGAGGTTTTTCTATTCCAAAGAACCGAACAGACTTATTTTTAATGATTAGTCCGGCGGCTTCCGCGCCTGTGATATGTCCTGTGTTCAGGAAGTAATAGGCCGCATTTCCCAATTGTTCTGTATCTGGATAGAGTTGCCAGTTTTTAAGTTCCGGCATCTCTCCCGCAGCGCCTTCTAGTCCCACGTTTCCTGCGCCGAGGCGAATTAGTTCTTGGAGGAGAGCAGAGATATTTTTTTGTGCGCTGGGAACTCCATGCGCGTCGCGAATCTGGATGACTAAAGGTTTGGATGAGGTTATAGAGTTACCTTTAAATAGTGGTGCGTTTTTGAATTGATAGGACTCTACTTTTGCATAAGCGGAAATTTTTGCAGTTAATCCATCAATAAACTGTTGGGGGGAACGTTTGTTTGAATGTTCCCAAACTGGAGCGGGTTTTTTGAGGGCTCGTTCCTTTTGGGGAATTTTGGAAGCTTGCGCAAAAGGTGGGGCAACGGATCCGTAGAGGAGCGAAAATATCAGTCCTATAGCAACGAACTGACGCGCGCATAAAATTGAAAAACGAATTAAAATAACCTATTCCTCTGGGGAAATTTTGTATCGCTATCACTGTGATGCCTTGGAAATGTTACCATCCGTTCGATCGAAGAGCAAAATCGAGCGCCCCCTTAAAAATGCAAGATTTGGAGCAAACGGAAAAGGCCATTGCCTTAATCTCCCGCAGCGCGTAATTTTTCAATCGTGGCCATTGGGATATATAAGCGATGAGGTTGTTCATTGAACTCAATGAACCCAAAGTGCTTATAGAAATTGCGCGCCGAATCATCCTTGGCGTCAACAATTACTGCGACCGACCCTATTTCAAGGCTATGGGATAGACTCCGATAGAGGGCATCTACGAGGAGAGCTTCGCCAACTCCTTTCCCTCAAATCAAAGAGCCGGACACCGCTTGAAGAGAGCGTGTAGTATCCGGCAATTTTTTGTATCGTCGGGCGGCGGCGATCAGACGCCGGCTAGGCCGCGGCGGTTTTAGAAGAGCCGATACAAAAGCATCCCTGTCTTTGGCGCTTAGAGAGATAACATCATAATCCTGAAGTATCCTCATGGCTGCGTCTTGGGCGCAAGTAATAATAAAATCTGTAAGCGAGCGCCCTTGAATGCTTGCGGCTTGTTGAAGGAAAGTCTTTTGTTTAGAGCTGATCCGGGCCTCCAAACGCTCCGCTTTAGAGTGTCCATGCACGGTATGTGCTGTGGAAGTATTCATATGTTTGCCGCCATAGCGTAATTGTACGTCAAAATACCGTACATGTCAACAGAGCCTAAAAAATACCAAAAACCCTTCCCCTTGGATATTGACCGCATGTACCCGCGCCGTTGGGGGGGCAAATTTAGCGCAGCGGCGAAAAAAAGAGCGCGGCGAAAAAAAGCTAAAACTCTTATTTCTCCAGATATTTTACCGCAAGTGGAACCTGCGCTTCTGCAAGAATTTGACGCTTCTCATACGGATCTGTTTAATGCGGATAATAGCCCAAGGCTGCTTCTCGAACAGCAGTAAACCGCTTATTGGGCCCCGCTTAAGTTATGAAGTCCAGATAATTTTTGGGTGAGATAACTTCGTAAGATGCCTCCGGATAAGCGGTTACCCACTCTTGGGGAGGTTTTATCAATTTGTCCTGCCACTTGAACTCATATCCGAACAGTTTTCCTTCCCGCTCTTCAATCAGGTCAATCTCTTTTTGGCTCCAGGTGCGCCAAAAGTAATGGTTGGCCGCAACCTTAAGATAGGACCTTTGTTTTAACCTTTCCATAAATAAGAAGTTCTCCCATAGAGCTCCGATATCATTTCTTAAATCCAGCGCATTAAAATTGGAGATGACAGCGTTGCGTATGCCGGTATCAAAAAAATAGTACTTACATTTTTTAGTCATCTCCTTACGCAAATTTTTGCTGAACCCCCGCACCGGAAAAACAATAAAATTCTTTTCTAATATATCCAAATAGCGGGCCACGGTTTTAGAGTCAACCTTGAGGTTTGATCCCAACTCGGTTAGAGACGCTTCATTGCCAATCTGGAAAGCTAAAAGGCGCAAAAGGTCAAGAACGGTTTTTGAGTTCTTTATCTTTTCCAACTCCAGGATATCTTTGAGCAAATAAGAGTCTACAATTTCCAGCAATCGTTCGGTTTTTTTTTCTTTGGCATCTTGCGCCATGACCTCCGGGTAACCGCCGAATATTAGGTATTCATTTAGTTTTTCTTTGAGTTCAAAGGGGGAATATAGTTTTTTGAGCTCGATTTGAGCCACGGGATATAAGGTTAATGTTTTTTTTCTCCCGGCTAGAGGTTCGCCAACCTGTCCGGCCAGGGCAAAAGAAGAAGAGCCTGTGGCAATTAAACGCAAGCCCGGGATCTGGTCCATCATGATTTTTATACCCATGCCAATATTGGGGATCCTTTGCGCTTCGTCCAACGCAATGAGGTCGTACCCCTTAGCATACTCTTTAATTTGCTCAAAATCATCTGACCCTAAAATATGGCGAACACGGATATTGTCTCCGCTATCTAGTTTATATTTATAAGGACAATGGCTTAAAAAGCTTCTCAAAAGAGTGGTTTTTCCCACTTGTCTAGGGCCATATAAAATTAAAGCTTTACCAGGGTCTAAAAATTGGGCTAAATCGGCATAAAAGCGCGGTATTTGCATGAAATAAGTATAACAGACTCCTTAAAATATGTCAATTTTAAGGAGTAATAATCCATTAATTTAAAATTTGTGTCCCCAAAATGAAATTTTAGTAAATCTGAGGGCCGTTAGTTGACAGAAACTATATATTCTATTAGAATCATTATGAATACAAAAGAATAAACTAGGAGGGCTCTTATGAATCGAGTTGTGACGATTCGTCTTTCGGACGATGAATATAGAAAAATAGCAGCGGCTTCAAAGTTTGACCACCGCCCCATTTCTAACTTTATGGCGACGATGACTCTAAAACAGATCGAGGAGTCGTCCTTTGTGGACGCCATTGAAATGGTTCAGATTAAGTCCGATAAGTCGCTCATGAAAAAACTTAAAAAAGGACATCAGGATGCCAAAGCTTTGCGAGGAAGGCTCATTGGATAGATATAAAATATTTGAAACCGAACAATTTCAAGAAGACTTGGAGCAGGATTTTAGCGGTCAACAGGAACGAATCAAAACTAAACTTAAAACTTACGTTTATCCTCAGTTAAGAACCCAGCCCTTTTTGGGTCCCAACATCAAAAAGTTAGTTAACTATAATCCCCAAACTTGGCGTTACCGAATTGGGGGCTATCGATTTTTCTACGTTGTGGATCCAAAGAGGGACATGGTCATAATGCTTTCCGCTGACTTGCGCGGTTCGGCATAGTAAACCCGGATAGACAGCGCTGCCAATTCATTCTACAAAATTTTAGTTTAAGGCAATAAATTTGTAATAATAGGGAAGCATGGAATCAGTTAACGTTAAACGCAGGCGTATCCGCTACATTGGATTTTTTTGTTGTTTGCTTACCGCTGTTATTATCTTTGGTCAGCTCTTTGGAATGCCCGGCGAAATTAAAGACGCAGTTACGGGGTCTTTAATTTTTGGAGCATCGCTAAAATTTCCTTGGCCCTATACCGCTTGTCCGATCTTTTTTCATTTTGCGGATCGATTCTGTATTTTGAGCGTGCGGCAAATGATTAGTTTAACGATATTTTTAAATCTGGGCTGGATAATGTACCGGCTGCTGCTTTTTTGGGGAAAGGGTTGGAGCTGGTCTGGTTTAGGTCGAGAAGGCGTGCGCTATTTTTTTTTTCAGGTGGTTTATTTTTGTGCGATTGCTTTTGCTGTTCTTGTGCCTAGACCCATGGCTAAACTCGAGCTCAGCGACCCCGAACTTTTAGCGGTTGATTTTCATTCTCATACCAACCATTCCTGGGACGCCCGCCGCTCTTTTACGCCGATTCGTAACCTCCAGTGGCATCGGTCCGCAGGTTTTCACGCCGCGTTTATTACCGATCATAACCGGATTACCGGGTCCCGGGAAGCGATTGAAACTCAGGGCTTTGGCGCGTTGGGAATTGTTCCTTTACAGGGCGAAGAAGTGAGCCTTTTTACCTCTCATTGGGCCGTGCTTGGAGTGCGCGAACTGATTAATAATTCGGAGTATGATCGAGGTATGGACGGGATTAGAGACCTGCTGCAATATTTAAATCTTAAAAAAGAAACGATTGTCATTGCTAGTTTACCCGAATATTGGAAATATCACTGGCCGGACGGCCTTGAAAAATTTTCACAGTGGGGCGTGAACGGTTTTGAGATTGTCAACAGCGCGCCGCAGGCTTTGGATATGCCGCCGTCTGTGCGCAATCAGGTCATTGATTTTTGCCGCGTTCATAACTTAATTATGACCGGCATTACCGATTCACATGGTTGGGGTTCAACAGTCTATGCCTGGAATTTGTTGCGAATACCCGGATGGAAGAACACGCCAAAACCTGAATTAGAAGCGCGGATAATTAAACATTTACAAGAAAATCGATTTAAAGCGGTTCAAGTGGCGGTTCGCGTTAAAGCAGAAATGCCGGAAAAGTTGTGGGGCTTGATTTTGGATCCTATACTACAATTTTGGTCGTTAGCCCGGTCCCTGACGTCAATTCATGCGATTGGGTTTTTAATTTGGTTATGGTCGCCCTGGGGAATTTGGTATGCGTTAAAAAAGGAGGATACACACACATGAACGATGATAAGACTATAAAATTAGTGCCTTGTCCTGACTGTAAAGCCAGTCCAAAAGCCGGTTGTTTACAATGCGGAGGAAGCGGCATGGTTCAAGCCAAATAATTTTTTTGGATTACGCGCCTTTACGCATTTGCCATGCTTGGTAGGCTAAGGTTCCCCATCCGGACAAAAGCAGCAGTCCGCCAAAAGCTACGGCGCTAAACCCCAAGAGTGAACAAATTAAATAAAAAGTTTCAGTCATTTTAATTTTAAGGGTTGACCGCTGACTAGAAACCAGACTTGCTGGGCGTTTCCGGCAAAGCATTGGTTCATGCGTCCGGCTAAATCGCGGTAAAGCCGGGATAGCGGGTCTCCCGGCACTAGTCCCATTCCTAACTCGTTGGTGACTAAGATTAGAGTTCCAATTTGGTCTTGGTAGGAACACAAGATTGCGGCACAGCTTTTTTGTACTTCTTCTTCGCTTGCCGTTATTTTATTTTTTTCCCAGTGGTTCATTAAATTAAAAATCCATAAGGTCAAACAGTCCACTAAGATCACGGAGAAGTCCGCGCATTGTTTTATAGTTTCGGGCAGGTCCAGTTCGGTTTCAAAGGTGCGCCAAAATTTAGGGTCGCGTTCCAGTTTATGTTTTGTTATGCGCGACTCCATTTCCGCGTCAATGCGCGGACAAGTGGCGATATAGGCTCCGGGAGAGGGGTGTTTTTCCGCTAAGTTTCGGGCATAAACGCTTTTTCCGCTGCGCGATCCGCCGGTTACTAAAATTAGTTCGCGCATCAGGGGATCAAGACGATTTTTCCACAAGCGCCCGGCGCAAGGATCAATTGATGCGCTTGGGCGGCATTCCGCAAAGGCAGTTCGCAATTAATAATCGGCGTCAACGTGCGGTTTGCAAATCCTGCTTGCAGGCCCGCCTCGATTTCGGCCAGATCCTTAGGTTCAGCGGAGAGAATGGTCATTCCCATTACGGAACATTCCTTGCTCATAGTGAAACGCGGGTCGATTTCAGTTTTACCGCGGCTACCGATCACGACGATTCGCCCATTTTTAGACAATAGTTCTAGGTCCCAGTTTAAATTTAAATTGGCTAACATTTCCAAAATCAGGTGCACGCCTTCTTGGGCGGCGGTTGCCAACTTTTTTTTATCTTCTTGGCTTGAATGGTTAAAGGTTCGGTGCGCGCCGCACTTAGCCACAAGTTCTATGCCTCCTTGTGTTCCGGCTGTTCCCCAAACCTGCATTCCGTGTGCGCGGGCCAATTGCACGCACGCCAGCCCCACGCCTCCACTCGCGCCGTGGACTAAAACGGTTTCCCCGGCTTTAGCGCGCGCTTTTTGAAAGAGCGCGCGGTACGCCGTGGCATAAGGCACGTGTATTCCCGCTCCTTGCGCAAAGCTTAAGTGATCGGGCAATGGGTGGATTTGATCTTCTCGGCACAAGGCATATTCAGCGTAGGTTCCGCTGATGGATCCGGAAAGATAGACTCGTTTTCCTGTTTGCTCGACAATCCCGGCGCCGTCGATTCCTGGGGTGTAAGGGTAAGCCAAATTTGTGGTATAGGACCCTGAGCGAAGGTAGGTGTCCAGGGGATTAACGCCCGCAGCGTTTATTTTTACTAGAACTTGACCTCGTCCTTTCCCTGCCGCGGGGAGAGGAACATTTTTCCATTCTAAAACTTCCGGTCCTCCGGGTGCAGCGACTTGGACGGCTTTCATCAACATGGATAACATTGTAGAATATATGTACAGGTGTAAAAAAGATGAAAAAATGGAAATTTAAACAGATTTTTTGGTCCTTATTGATTGGTTTTCTATTAGGGATGCTGTATGCGCGATACGGCTTACCGGGGAAAGTCCGAGACAACAAGCTGTTGGGCGCGCGAAAAAATATTTTAAATGAAGTGAAGCCGGGGTTGGACCAATGGATCATGGAGACCCTGGACCAAGTCAAAGCGATGATAAAAAAATGAACCTTCGATTAAAACCTTCTTTGGAGCAGGAAGTCGCCGAACAGTTGGACTTAGGCGCCGAACTTTCCGATGCCTTTTTAAATCCTGAAACCGGAGAGATTGTCCGTATTCACGAGTGGTCAGCAAAGGACGAGTGGAATAGGCCTAAGGCAGAGTCTCTCCGTTTGATACCCACTGTGCCGTCGCAGGAGACCTATTTATGGATGGTGGAGTTTACCGATACCGTAAAAGATTTGGTTTTAGCGGACCGGCTGAAAGTTTCCCTCAAAGAGATCGGCGCATATTGGAAGTTTAAAAATATTTTGTACCATGCGCCCGCGGAAGAGTTGCAGTGGAACAATTTTAACCGCGGCAAACTTATTGCCGCGGCTCAAGAATGGTTGCGCAGCGCCTAAGCTTTCTTCAACAAGTAATGCGCTAGGAACCATTCTTTGCCTTGGGCGTAGCCCCAAAGTTCTTCGCAGGACATGAAAAACACGCGCCAGTAGTTCCACCACTTTTGCGTTTGTTGCTCGCCGTAGGCGAGCGCAAATAAGGGCAAGATCCGAACTTTATTCTTATCCATATTTTCTAACCAATAGCGCGCCGTGCGGGCGTAGTGTGTTCCGTCGACTTCCCATTGTTGTTGGATGCGAAAATCTTTGTCGTAGTGAGAAAGGAGGTCCGCGGAAGGCATCATGCCGCCGGTGAAAAAATAGCGAGCCATCCAATCGTTCTCCTCTTTGGGTTCAAAGAGGTAGGTGAATCGTTTGTGGACGAAAATGTGGATGAATAGGAGCCCTTGGGGAAAGGTCCAGCCCGCTGCTTTGGCCAGGAGCGCTTCGTGGTTGCGCATATGTTCGAACATTTCAATGGATAAGATGCGGTCGAATTTTTGGTCGATGTTAAAAGAGTTCATCTCCGCGGTGATGATCGTCAGGTTTTTTAAGCCAAGTTCTTGAATTTTTCCATCGATATATATTTTTTGAGTGCGGGAGTGGGACACTCCGGTGATTTGAGAAGCGGGATATTTTTGCGCCAAGTAGAGCGAGAGTGAGCCCCACCCGCAACCCAACTCCAAAACCCTTTGCCCGTCTTGGAGCAATGCCTTTTCACAATAGCTTTTAAGCATCTCCTCTTCGGCAAGGTCTAGGGACTCCGTTCCTTTGGGAAATAAGGCCGAACTGTATTTTAGACGCCGGCCCAGCACATATTGGAAAAATTCAGTAGGCACCTCGTAGTGTTCCTGTTTGGATTCTTCGGCGCAAAGTGCAATTGGAGAGTGTTTCAATTCTTCGATCAACCGCAAAATTTACGCTTTGTTTTTTAGTTCAGACCCTTCGTCTTCTGTTTGGAGCCTTTGCCGTAACGCTCGGCGTATGCCCCAGCGGATCAAAAAATCGGGCAACAACCCATTTTCTAAAAGGTGGTCAGGATTCAAGTTGTTTTTTTCTCCGTAAAAAAGGCACAAAAGCGCTGACTTCATTTTGGTAATCCGCATAGGCTTGTCCCTTGGAGATCAAGCTCTGTTTTTCCAGTTCCGGGATGCCGGTCACCTTTACTAAAATGTAGAACATGAGCAAAGGCGCGCTGATCGCGGTCCATCCCCAAGCTGATCCCAACGCAAATAGAAAAAATCCGCACCAAATCAGCCATTCAAAAAAGTAGTTGGGGTGGCGAGAGTACTTCCAAAGCCCGTTGCGGCAAACTTTCCCCTTATTTGTCGGGTCTGCTTTAAACAGGCGAAGCGTGCGGTCTGCGTAGGATTCTCCGATCCAGGCCAGAGCCCAGACGGCAACGCCCGCCCATTCCACAGTTTTTATTCCTGGTTGATCGTTGGCAAATGCTAGGAAAAGGGGTAGACAAAGCAAGGGAATGATCACTCCTTGTAATTGAAAAAACCAGAAAAAAAAGGCGCTCTCGTGTCCGGAAAAGCGGGCGCGGAACTGTTTGTAGCGGACATCTTCCGCTGAGACGTCGCGCATGAACCTGTGCGTTAAATGTACAGTGAGGCGGAGCGACCAAAATCCATACATGTCCGCGATGAGGTTTTTGCGTTCCGGAGCGTCCGAATTAAAGCAGTGGTAGGCAATTAAAATTATTGGTAAAAACCCAAACGTCCAAGCTAAGTCAACCACTCCGGCGTTGTGGATTTTTTCGCTGAGGACCCAGGTTAAACTCATCCACAACGACATTGCCGCCAAAGACCAAGCCAAACAATAGAAAATCAATTGTTCCCCCAACTTTGCGGCATGGGAAACTTGTACAACAATTTCAGGATAACTTTGTAAAGCGCAAATATGACCAGCGGCGCGATTAGGCACCAGGCTGAGATTGCGTGCGTTCCAGCTAATCCAAACCTATGTAAAAAGACAACGGGGTTAGCTAAAAATTGAACTTTTAATTCTAAGGGGGAAAGGGAAATGGGAGAAGAATGATAAATCCATTCGCCCATGCGTAAAAAAATGAGGATCAGGGGGACCTGTAATGGGAATACTGCATGGTTTGTGATCTGGAGCGTGGGGTGGTTCAATTTAAAACAATAGCCAATCATAAAACATAGCGCGCTGGTGCTTCCCATGATGGGAAATAGTCCCATAGTAAAACCAACGGCCGCGCTCAATGCTAATTTTTGGGGGGATGTTCCCTGTTTGAGTTGATTTAAGAATAGCGGGACTATCTTGCGCAGAAAAAAAGATTTGGAACTTGTCATTGTTCTGATAGGACCAGAGGGTAAAGTACTTTTAAGGCGCAGGTTAGTGTGCGCATGAGTTGATCAGCGACCTATAGATTCGGGTTCGTTTAGCAAAAGGTTATTGGCGCGCGTATAGAGGGCTTGGACAACGGTGATGTTCCGAGTGTAGAAAGCGGCTTGGCAGTATTGTAGATAATAGTTCCACTTGCGAATAAATTTTTTGTCAAAACCTTGGGAACGAGCTTCGTGTTCTTTTAAATTAAAGTCGATGTGCCAGCGGTGCAGGGTTTCAGAATAATGGTGGCCCAAGTCGTCTAAAGAGTGTAAAAAGATTTCGCCGGTCCGCTCTAAAGCTTGGTTTAATCGAGCTAGGGATGGGATAAGCGACCCAGGAAAAATATGTTTTTGGATCCAGTCAACGCTTTTTTTAAATTGTTGGTAACGCGAGTCCGGGCAAGTGATCACTTGTAAAGCTAAGAGCCCGTTTTGTTTTAAGAGGCGGTTGCACGCCGTGAAAAAACTTTCGTAATAAGCGTCGCCCACGGCTTCCAGCATTTCAATAGAAACGATTTTATCGAAGCTGCCGCGCGCGTGGCGGTAGTCTAGGAGCAAAAATTTAATTTTTGCCTCCAAACCTTCTGCAATAACTCTGGCCTGAGCAAATTTAAGCTGCTCTTTGGACAAGGTTAGCCCGGTAACCTCGCATCCATAATGTTTAGCAGCGTGCAGCGCAAACCCGCCCCAACCACAACCAATTTCTAAGATCGTGTCATTTTCCTTTAACCGAAGTTTTTTGCATAGTCGGTCATATTTCTTCGTTTGGGCGGATTCCAAACTTTCGTTTGTATAGCTGAAATAAGCCGATGAATAAGTCATGGTTGGGTCTAAGAAGAGCGAAAAAAAATTGTTGCTTAAATCATAGTGGGCCTCAATGTTTTTACGGCTGCCGATCAAATTGTTTCTTTTAAAGTAATGCATAAACCGGTTCATGCCGGCCAAGAGGTTAAAGATCCCACTCTTAGACAAAGAGCCGGACACTAAAGGAAAATGGCTAACGTTAGTGATGAAGTATTCCAGTAACCGGAACAAATTGTCCGTCTCCCAGTCTTCGTCCGTATAGGATTCGCCAAACCCGATATCTCCGTAGACCACAACTTTTTTAAAGAAGTCGCGATTTTTAATTTTAAGCAAAGCAGTGGGTCCGCTTTTGGGACCGGTAAACTTTACTTGCGTTCCATCGGGTAAAATAACTGTGAGCTCGCCGCAGCGTAAATTGCGGAACAGCGCAAAGGTTAGCCCCTGGCAAAGTTTTTGCGTAAAGCTTGGCGGGGCCAAGAAGCGCTCCGCATTGATTGCAGCGTTTGTTTTTTGCGGTTGCGACTGAACGGAGTGCGCTTGGTTTGGGGCGAATTCAATGGACATGGGGTTCTTCTAGCCTCCAATATGAGTGCGGCGCGCGTGCATACCCTGCTGTAGGTGGTTGTCGGCATTTTTTTTGTAGTGGACCATACCGCGAAGGTAAAATATTAATGCGTGCCAATGTATTAAGGTATAAATTTTTAATGTGAGCCAGGGGTATTTTATGCTCATCCAAAAGAGGTTGAACCCGGTAAGACTAATTTTGTTCCCGGTGAGCGATGCGAAAAGAAATTTCTTGCCCTCTTTTTTGTCGTCTACTATGATGTTAATTTTCTCATTCGGCAGTTCCAGTTGAAAGGAAAAGTCCGCGGCTAACCCGATGAACGGCGACACGTAAAAGAGTTTAGGTTGATCTTGCGCGAACAGTTTGTTGCGGACTAATGTTTCGGGTTTCAGTAAATAACGTTTCATCTCTTGGAAAGTGTTGGTTACTTCTACCAGCGCGCAAAGAGGCCGCTCTTTTTCGTCCCAGCAAAAATAAAAAGAAACCGGATTAAAAACATAGCCCAAAATTCTGGGAAGGGTCAAAAGAGTAACCCGCCCATTTTTAAAGGGCACGCCATTGGCGTTTAAATATTGGGCAATTTTTTCTTTGAGCGGCCCGTTACCATCGGGAAAATAGTCTTGATCATAAAAACTGTAGAGGTTGGCGCGGTTATAGCTAAGCAGGGCGAATTTTTTACTGAGATCGGGCAGTTCGTCTAAATCAAACGCAAACATGAAAACGCTATGAGTGAAATTATGCGGTGTGGGGGAAACGCGCCTGTGCGCGACTTCGCATTCGTAGAGGCTTGAGCGCATAAAAATTATCCTTCTTGCAAAATCTGGTCCGCCAGGGTAATTGCGGAACTTAAGGCGTCTTCATGAAATCCGTATTTAAAGTAGCTGCCGCAAAAGTAAACTTTTTCGCGTTTTCCTTCTAGATTTAAGTCATGTAACTGTTCTTGTGCCGTAATGGCGGCAATATTAAAGAGCGGGTGAGCGTAATCAATCCGGCGCAATATCCGATTAGATTGTACCAAATGCGCGCTATTTAAACTAACGAAATAGTTGGTTTTTGTCGATACGTTTTGTAGGCTGTTCATCCAATAATGGGTGGAGCTTATTAACCCGCCATTAGCGCCGGCGTCCAAGCGCACGTTCCAGGAAGCCCACGCCCCAACGGTTCGCGGCATCACGCCAGGGTCTGTATGCACGAGCACCGGGTTAGGCTGATAGGTAAACGCAGTCAAAAGCGCTGTTTGTTTTTCACTTGGACTAGAGAGCATGGCATAGGACTCATCGGCGTGGCATGCTAAAATAACTCGGTCGTAGAGCGCAGTCTGGCCGGAAATTGTTTTTACTTCCATTTGGTTGCCAACTCGGGTTACCCGCGTTACTTTTTGTTTGAGGTTAATTTTATCCCGGAACGGCGCGGTAATTTTTGCGACATAATTTTTAGCTCCGCCATCTACAGTGAGCCAGGGACGCTGAGTGGAAAGGCCTAAGAAGCCATGCTCATAAAAAAAACGGATCAAGGTGAAGATTGGAAATTCCAGCATTAGATCTGGGGGAGTGGACCAAACGGCTCCGCTCATGGGAATTAAGTAGTCGTAAAGAAAATTGCGGCTATATCCTTTACGGTTGGCAAACTCATTTAAAGTAAGGCGATTGATCGCAGGGTCTTTTAAAAC
>JAHFBY010000211.1 GCA_023249835.1 Elusimicrobiota bacterium
TTTATTTTGCGACTGACCGCCTATCGCCCATTCCCCAAGCCGGCATTCACCCCACCGGTTGGGAAGACCCTCAGGAAGTAGTGGACCGCACCGGAGAATATTTAGAAAAAAGAGATATCAAATGGGTAATCGTCGGTCAAGAAATTAACATGGACTGGGGACCCTTGGACTACGGCACAAATTTGAGTTGGGAAGAAGCGGTTCAACAAAACGTTGCCATGACCACCCGCACAGATTACAGCGTTGTTCGTAAATACATTTATGACCACTATAGCGAAGTCAAAGGGCCTCCGGGATTTTGGGTGCTAAAACGCAAAGACCTGCTATAAACGAAAACCCTCAAAATATCCGTTGACAATCCGGCAAGAACGATATATAATGTTAATTAAATAATGCAAGTTCGCAAAAAGCACTATTTTCTTTTCTTTTTTCATCTTTTCATAATCCTAGCTTTTTTACCGACTATTATTTTATCCAAAGGAAAAAAACCAAAGGAAGACAGTTTAGTGTTGTCTGTGCGTCAAGCGGACGGGTCTATACCCTCCGGCAAGAAACCTTTGGCTGAACCTAACCCCGAGGAACTAAACGAACCCGGAGAAGAAGCTCTGGATGAAGAACCCATTGACGCCTCGCTTAGCGCGCAAGACCCCGCGCCCGCCCCACCTCCATCTGCAAGAAAAACTCTGTTAGTTCCAATTAAAAGCGAGGAAACGCTCCTAAGCCCGCGCGCGCGAACTTCTCAAGAAACACGAGTGCACACTGTTTGGATCTGGCAAGAAAACGGGGACTGCCTCTGGCGGTTAGCTAAAATCTACTATAACGACCCCTGGAAATGGGAAATAATTTATCTTGCCAACAAAGATACTATTGCCGATCCAAAGGTTATTTATCCGAAACAAAAGATTATCATCCCGCCGTTAAACAATTGACTAGGACCCTGTTTTACAAAAATTAAAAAGTCGCGAAATTAAACTGGAGCGGTGAACCCTATTGACAACTAAAAGATTGACCCTGACCGACACAGAAGAAACGCTATTGATCTGCGGGGAGCAGGACTCCAATTTAAAAAAAATTGAAAAGAGGTTCGGCGTACAGATTTTTGCCCGATCTTCCACCCTTGCCATTCGCGGTAACCCTCACCGCGTGGACTTAGCAATCACGCTACTCGAAGATATTCAAAACCAAATTCGCCTGAACCGCAAAAACGGCCGGCACGGAGAGCCCTTGCCGGAATTTTTTATTGACGCCGCTCTAAGCCCTGCGTCTGCTAACCCCAAAGTTGATGTTCAAGACGCCGTTTATAAGAGCCCGCTAGGTAAAATTGTGCGCGCTCTTTCCCCCAACCAAAAAACCTATATTGACGCCATTGCTAAATCGGACTTGGTTTTAGCCGACGGACCCGCGGGCACGGGCAAAACGTTTTTAGCGGTTGTTTCCGCGCTAAAAGAATTGCACGCCGGTAACGTTGGACGCATCGTGCTCACTAGGCCGGTAGTGGAAGCAGGCGAAAAGTTAGGATTTTTGCCCGGAGATTTCTATGAAAAGGTGAACCCTTATTTAAAACCGCTTTACGACGCTTTTTATGCACTGGTGGGCCAAGAACGATTCCGGCTCTACCGCGACGATGAAACCATTGAAATCGTGCCCCTGGCCTACATGCGCGGACGCACCCTGGAAAATGCTTTTGTTATTTTAGACGAAGCCCAAAACACCACTCCCGAACAGATGAAAATGTTTTTAACGCGCATGGGCCAAAGGTCTAAGATGGTGATAAACGGCGATGTGACTCAAATTGATTTGCAGTTTAAAAACAAATCCGGGTTCACGCATGCATTGAAAGTGCTCAAAGATATTTCGGACATCCAATTCGTGCGTTTTGCCGAAGAAGACGTGGTCCGCCACGCGCTGGTTCGCCGCATACTGCGCGCTTATGTGTCAGAATCTGAAAAAGAGCCGTCGCAATGAAACCATTTTTAGACGTCATCGTTCGCGAACCTTTGCGCAACCTGCTGCTCAAAGGACTGCGTTTAACAGAAAAATCAGAAAAAAAAGTTGTCTCCCGCGGCCAAGACACGCTGATCAACCGCGATATTCATATCCCGCCGGTTTTAGTGGCCATATGCTCTTCCCTATTTTTAATGGCCATATTGGTCATGCAGTTTGGTTGGTTTTGGCGATCATTGATCAGCATTACGGTGTTCGTGATTTTATCTTTGACCCTATTTATTTTTTATTTAAAACACGATTTACCAAACCTGATTGAAGACGATGAAGCAATGATGCTTCTGGGGACCTTGGTAATACTCTTCGTCCTTATTATCGGCGGCATAAAACGCTGGCCCCTATCTAGTTTCATGACCCCCTTGCCCGCGGCTTCTATCTTAGCTGCGCTCCTTTTACACCCCAGGCTCTCAATTATGCTTACCATGGTTTTAAGCATGTTTTTTGCGCTTTCCCACGATTTTTCTTCCACCTGCTTTTTTATGGGATTTTTCGGCGGGCTAGCGGGAACCGCGGCGGCTCTTTCTGTGCGCTCTTACCGAGATTTTATTCGCGTTAGCGTCATCGTCTCCGTTGCGCAAATTTTCACTTTGATTATTGTCTCTTCCCTTGGCCAAGTTCAAGTCACCCCATTCCTCTGGCGAACGCTTTGGTGTTTGGGCAACGCATTTATTTCCAGCGTCTTAGCGCTTGGGCTCCTTCCTTTTTTAGAATCTTTTTTTTCCCGATTAACGCCAATGAAACTTATTGAGTTGTCTGACTTTAACCAGCCTTTATTAAAAAGGCTCATGCTCGAAGCCCCGGGCACTTACCACCATTCCCTTATCATGGCAACGCTCGCGGAATCCGCAGCGCAGCGCATTGGCGCCAACCCCCTGCTCTGCCGAGTGGGATCCTATTACCATGATATCGGCAAACTAATTAAACCGGAATATTTCATTGAAAATCAAGGCGGCCTAAAATCCAACCCGCACAACGAGATCGCTCCCGCGCTTTCCAGGCTAGTAGTGATTTCGCACGTTAAAGAGGGCATTGCCATGGCGAAATCGGCAAAACTGCCGAACGAAATCATTAATTTCATTCCCATGCACCACGGCACAAGCCGCATTGAATACTTTTATCAGCAGGCGTTAGAAGACGCGCAAGAAGAGCTTTTTCGGCACGGGGAAAACGAAAAAACAGCAAAAGAAAACGTGGAAGAAGAACATTTCCGCTATCCCGGCCCGCGCCCCTTAAGCAAAGAAGCAGCGATTCTAATGTTAGCCGACTCCGTAGAAGCCACCGCCCGCACGATTGACGAGCCTTCTCATGACCGGTTCCAGGACCTAGTAAAAAATATTTTCAATAAAAAGTTAGAGGACGGACAGCTCTCTAACTCGCCGCTCACCCTGGGAGACTTAACCCTTATCCGCGACTCCTTTGTGATAACCCTTACTTCTATTCACCACGCCCGTATTGAATATCCTAAGGAATCAAATGAGTAGGTCAGCCGCCGCCTTCTAGCGATGCGATTCTATCTCAGTGGAAAACTTCCCAATCAACACAAACGAACTTTAGAAAAATTCGCCGCCTCCTTAGCGAAAGAACTTTCCCTGTCCCAAGATCCGCGGGAAACCTGCATCATATTCATGAACGATAACGAAATTAAAGCCATCAACCGAAAATTTTTAAACCATAATTTTGCCACCGACGTGATCACGTTCCCCTATGAACCGCAAAAGCGCGCCTCCATCCTCAGCCAAGACCAACCTTTCGGCGACATTTACATTTCCGTTGACACCGCGCGCAAACAAGCGCAAAAAGGGAACTACCCGCTCCGGCAAGAACTGGCGCTGCTGGTGGCGCACGGGTTCCTGCACCTTTTGGGTTACAAAGATTATAGCCCGCGCCAACGCGCGCGCATGTTCGCCAAACAAAAAACTCTCTTGTCCGCTATAAATCCTAAACTAGCGCCGCCTGACTTATAGATGACGCTTAAACTCACTTATCTCATTTATTTTCAATTGTTATCGATTACCCTGCTCCTGCTCTTCTCCGCATTTTTTTCCGGAGCGGAGACAGCGTTGACTCGCCTGTCCACCTTAAAAGTCAAGCATTGGATTTTTATTCGTTCCGCAAACCGGGAGGCCTGGATCAACTGGCTTTCCAAACCGCAAGAACTCATCACCACGATCCTAGTTGGCAACACTCTAGCTAACATTTTTCTTTCCAGTTTAACCGCCAGCCTCGCCACCGCGCTATTGCCCGCCAACCAACCGGAATGGATCCAAATATTCGCCGGTTTTCTGGCCTTTATCTTCATCCTGATTTTTGGAGAAATCGTGCCTAAAATTTACGGCCGACAAAATCCGGAGAAAGTTTCCTCGCGCGCCTTACCGTTCCTTTTTGGCCTCGCGCGACTAATTGGCACGCCGTTGCGCCGGTTTTTGCTGTTACTTGGCCGCGCGTTCCCAATCTTTAAGGAAACGCCTCCCGGTCGTATATCCACCTTCTCTTTAGAAGATATCCGCCTCATTTTAAAAAACCCCTCTTCCGTGCGCGGTTTAAAT
>JAHFBY010000212.1 GCA_023249835.1 Elusimicrobiota bacterium
ACTACCTCCTGCGGAATGTCATATTCAACCGGTGCCTGCGGGCTGAGCGCGCGGGTTCCCACGAAACGGTTGAGCTTTGACATTACGAAGTCCACCGACTGATCCACCAAATCAAAAACAGTTCCTTTGTATATCTGATAAGATGGAATCGGTTTAATCTTTTCTGCTCCGTGAAAATGCATACACTTCACTTCCGAACTAATGAGGAACCGCTGAGGTTTCTTCCCAAAATTTAAAATCGCCGCATGGTTCGGCTTTTCGCCTTCAAGCAAATCCAAATGTGTCAGCACGTCGTAAACGGGTGTTGTTTCAGCTAAAGCGTAATCTCGGGCATTCTTAGCGCGGGCAAGAAACCAGCGCACTTTATCTTCCGAAATATCAGTAAGCTCTGCGTTGCGGCATACTGTCGCGTCAAAAGGCCCGGTAAGAATTCTTCCAGTGCCAAGAAGTTGCTGAACTAAACTTGCGTAAACTGCCGAATGTAAGTCCGGCGATGTGTTAAAGCGGCGCCGAATCAATTGGTCTCCTGCCAGACGAAGTAACGCCAGCATTTTAGGTTGACGACCTTCATCGCGATCGCCTTTAGCAAAAATTAAACGGGTTTTGTTTAGTCTCGTCGCTAATACAAACTCTTTATGTGTCGGAGACAATCCTTCTCTGTCTTCAACTCCATATTGACTGCCAAAGAGTCCCAAATAAATTTCGTTCCTCTTTACTTCTTCCAGATATACCTCGTCTGCGCGCCGATCCGAAGCAGGCACATCTTCAAAAATAAACACTTCAAAGAACCGGCTTAATAGCGCGTCTCCCTGAATATAATCCTTTAGAGCGCGGCGCTCTACGCTAAATTCTTTCTGAACGCTGCTGACGAATATCCTGATTTTATCCATTCGACCTTTCCAACAATTGCTTGATGTCCTAATTCATGCTTGATACAGCCCAGTCCGGCTCTTGCGTAAACGGCCTTTGAACATAGTAGGGACCATCGCTCCGGTCACCGTCCACCATTACGATTGCCAATACAAACTTGTCCGCTTGATTCAAAGCATACATAATTTCGTTGCGGGAAACCGTAATAGTCGTGGCGTCTTTTGCCCGACCTTTCACTTCGATGTGACGCACCACTTCCGGCTTGACTCCCGGTTTGGATCGCGCCGTGATATCCCATCCGCATTTCTGCGCCGAAACATCGTCAATCAGTAATCCTTTGGCTTCCTCAGCTGCGATGACCGCTTTCATAGCGGCGTCTTCTATCCGTTTCCGTGCTTCCGCGTCTTCGCTAAAATCCGTATGCGCAGAATAGTTTTGAGATATTTTTCTACACATTGTTCGGAATGGAAGCAGACAGCATCCCAAATCGGGTGTTCCGATTGAATCTCTCTTTGCGCAACAAGAAAATCATTCTCAGCCTTTTGCGACCACTCGATTGAGAGCTTTTTCATAGCAAACGTCCCGTAGCTAGAATATCTTTAAAAAAAGAGCTTCCGTTTGAGGTTTGATCTTCAATTTCCTGTGCTGAACGGACAAGGATGTCCATAGAGGGGCCTACCCCAAAAGTTTCGTCTAAAGCAAATCGTATTTTAGCCGCTTGTTGATAATTTTTTAAATCAGACTTCATGATCACAAGCAGATCAATATCACTTGTCTATATATTTGTTCCTTTAGCCATCGACCCGAATAAAATAACCTTCTGCGGATCAAATTTTTTCTTAATAAAGTTCGCCATTTGTTGCAGTGATGTTTTTGAAGTGTTCATATTTTAGGAAAACCTTAGAAACTTATTTTAACAGATGAAAACAGAAGACACAAGAGATTGTCTTATTCACCAGCCCTTACTAAGCCCGTAAGAGTTTTTGTCATTTCCGGGCTTTTGAGGATGGATTCGCCCACTAGGACGGATTGGACGTTGACGGATTTTAGCCGGCAGACATCTTGTTCGGTTTTAATCCCGCTTTCGCTGACAACGTGGATATCACTTGGAACGCGCGGACGCAGCGCAAAAGTGGTCGCCAAATCAATCGCCAAAGTCTTTAAATTGCGGTTGTTGATGCCGATCAATCGCGGGCGGACGGTTAACGCCAAGTCGAGCTCCGCAGGAGTGTGCACTTCAACCAAAACGTCCAACCCTAAGCTGAGCGCCAGCGCGTGGAGAACGAATAAATCTTCTGCGCTTAAAATAGCGCTGATTAAGAGCATGGCGGATGCACCCATGCTGCGCGTTTCATAAACTTGGTAGGGGTCAAAAATAAAATCTTTGCGGATGATCGGTAACGACACTGCGGCGCGGACTTCTTTCAAGTCTGTTTGGCTGCCGTGAAAGTAATCTTCTTCCGTGAGGACTGATATGCCGGCCGCGCCGCAACGCGCATAGGCGGCGGCGATCTTTTCCGGTTCATAGATGGGCAGTATTAAACCGGCGCTGGGGCTGCTTTTTTTCATCTCTGCGATCACCGTCAACTGCCCCGGACGGACGATAGAGGACACAAATGGAGGCGGGGCAGGCAGGGTTCGGCAAATTTCTTTGAGCTGTTCCAGGGGAAAATTCTCTTTGCTTTTTTTGAGCCTCGCCCTTTTAGCCTCAAGGATGGGATAGAGGACGTCGCTCATTGGCTCCGGCTGCAATCAATTAAGTCCCCCAACTTCACCAGAGCCGAACCGCTCGCTAAAGTTACTTGGGCGCATTGAACTGCTTTGGGCAGAGAGCTAAATTTATCGGCTAACCCCGGATTGGTTTTTTGCAAAGGGATTGAGGCTGCGTAGAGCGCCAAAGCGGCGTTTGCGCAAAGAACCTCGCTTAAGGGATGCTTTTGCCCGGATAGAACCGCGCGCATGACTTGGGCGTTTTCTTTAGAACCTTGACCGGCCAGCGCTGCGGAAGAAGACCTGCTCAGCCCCAACGCTTTTGCGTTCACCCGTTTTTTTGTGACGCGCCCGGGCCCAACAAAGAACAGGTCCGCTTTCGCCCGCAAAACTAACTCGTCATAACCCTGTTCATGCACTAAAACAGCCGAGCCCCTACGATCGATTGTATACAGTTTTTTCAAGACGCCGCTTAATTTTTTCAATAATCCCGGCTCGGCTACTCCAATCACCTGTACCTCAGCCCCAGCGGGATTGACCAACGGACCCAAAATATTAAAGACCGTGCGCACGCCCAAATCTTTGCGAATCAAAGCCACTGCTTTCATGGCAGGATGGTAAAGCGGAGCGAACAAAAAAGTGATCCCAGCCTGCTTTAAACAGCGCTCCGCAATATCCTGCGGCATATCAACCTTCACGCCTAACTCCAAGAGCACGTCCGCGCTGCCGCAGAGGCTGGAAACCGAACGGTTCCCGTGTTTAGCCACTTTCACTCCCGCAGCCGCCACAATAAAAGCAGCGGCAGTAGAGATGTTAAAGGTTCCCTTGCCGTCCCCGCCCGTGCCGCAGGTGTCAACGATCACCTCTCCGGGCAAATGGATGCGCCGCATAGCGCGGCGCATAGCCAAAACAAAACCGATCAACTCATCAGCAGTTTCCCCTTTAGCGCGCAAAGCCGTTAAGAGCGCCGCTACTTGCGCCTCGGGCAGGTTTCCAGAAAGCATTTGTTCCATGCAAAAGACAGCTTCGGCCTGAATTAAATCCCGCCCTTTGAGCAGGTTTTCGAGTAAACGAACTGTTTCGTCCATAGCGGGTTACCGGTAAACTTTAAACTTCATAAAGTTGCGCAAAAGTTTTTTCCCTTCTTGCGTTAAAATGGATTCAGGATGAAATTGCACGCCTTCTACCCAGGGTTTGCTCTTATGGCGAACTCCCATAATTTCACCCTCTTTCGTCCAAGCGGAAATAACCAAAGATTTTGGACAACTTTTCCGTTCAATCAATAAAGAATGATAGCGCGTGGCCGTGAAGGGATTGGGCATTCCCTGATACACGCCTTTGCTGTCATGATGGATTTGCGACGTTTTTCCATGCATTAAACGTCCAGCTCGAACAATTTTGCCGCCAAAAGCCTGACCCAAACACTGGTGACCCAAACAAACTCCCAAGATCGGCAGATCGCCCGAAAACCTACTATAAATCCCGGTGGAAATACCCGCTTCATTAGGAGTGCAGGGTCCTGGAGAGATGACGATGCGGCTTGGTTTCATCCGGCTGATCTCATCCAACGTCAAATCATTGTTGCGCGCGACTACGATCTCGCTTGGATCTTTAACCATTTCCCCGAAATATTGCACTAAATTATACGTGAACGAATCAAAATTATCGATGATTAAAATCATGATTTGCCCTCATGCGCCAACTCAACAGCGCGAATTAAAGCCGCTGCTTTAGATCGGGTTTCCCGTTCCTCATATTTCGGCACAGAATCTGCCACGATCCCGGCGCCCGCCTGTAAATATATTTTATTTTTATGGAACATAAGGGTCCGGATAGTTATGGCCATATCCATGTTCCCGCAATAAGAGATATAACCCACTGACCCTGCATATACCCCGCGCCGGTTCTTTTCCAGTTCTTCAA
>JAHFBY010000213.1 GCA_023249835.1 Elusimicrobiota bacterium
CCAATAATTATCTCTCCGGCTTGGCGCGCGGCCGGATGTGTTTCCGAAACCTGCAAATTATTTTTAGATTTTGCGGACTGGTAACCCGCGGTTACCCGCCCGTCCACCCACTCCGCCTCATCCATTAAACGGAGAACCTCCGACAACTCTTGTTCGTTTAAAACTTTTGGCACCGTAATCAGCATCAGCCATCACCTCTAAAACTTTACGCCGGTGGAGAGAACTAGAGACCGCCCAGCGCCGGGGATGAGGTGCCCGCCGCCCAAACTGTCGAAGTAAACGGTGTCAGCGACATTAGTAACGTTGAGCCGCAAGTCCGCGTTTTTAGCCACCGGGTAACTGCACATAAAATCGCCTAAGAGATAGCTGCCCACCTCGCGAGTATTAGTATTATTGCCGTAACGTTTATCCACGAATTGAACTCCCACTCCCAAATCCAAACCAAAGGGAAACTGATAGGTGGTCCACAAATTAAACGAATTTTCCGGGGTCTGCGGCAAGACTTTGCCGGTTTCGCCGTTCGTGTTTGATTTCACAATTTCGCTCTGTAACCAAGTGTACCCGGCATAAACCTTCCATTCTTTTCGCAAAGTGCCGGCTAAACCCAATTCTGCTCCCTCCACCCGCTGCTCTCCCGCCAACACCGTGGAGAGGTCTCCCGCGTTAATCCCCGCGGTTCGGGCATTAGTTTTTTCCGTTTTAAAAAACGCGCCGGAAAGAGCAAGCCTTTCGCTCAACAAATCCCATTTCGTGCCCACTTCAAGGGTACGGCTCATCTCCGGATCTACCGTAGCGGTAGTGGTCGTAAGCGCTAAGGATTCCGAGGATGGGTTAAACGATGTGCCGTAAGAAGCATAAAAGCTCCCGTACACCGCAGGCTTATACACCACGCCGGCGCGCCAGCTCTTGATTTTGTCAATCCGTTTGATGGGAGTGATCGTGCCGGTGGTAGAAACGGTTCGATAATCCGCATCGATAGAATCCCAACGCAAACCTCCCGTCAATTCCAGGCTCTCCGCCACTTTTATCGTGTCAAAGGCATAAAGCGCCGAAGATTTAGCGTCGCCTTCGGTACGGGCTCCGGTATAAACCGTATTGGGAACATAGTCAACGTCTACGTTAGGCTTGTACAAATCCGCGTTAGGGGCACTATTGGCGCTGCGCGCCAAATTAATAGAGGTCTCAGCCGCAAACTCGAACCCCAACAAGAACTCATGCGGAACTTTATACGTTTCGAATTTTATAGCGGCCCCTGCCTGGTTAGAGAAGATCGTGTCCACCATGTCCCGGCTTTGCAGTTGGCGGTTGATGTCTGAGCTGCTGTCGGAAACAAAACGCGGAGCAGTGATCATAGAGTTTCGTTTAGCTCGGCCATAGCGCAACTGATAACGCAAGCTAGACTCCTCGCTCAATTTATGCTCCACAAGGGCGGTCCAAACATTGGTATCGGTCTTCTCATAATCGCGGGACTTTAAGCCGTAAAAATTCTCGCGCGCAACCGGCGCGGGTTTATTGCGGTAAGCGACCAGAGCGTTGTTGGTAGCCGTAACCCAGGGAATGCCGTAGTCCGGAATATTTTCTTGTCCCAAATAAAAATAGTAAAACTTTACTTCCGTAGGTGTGCCTAATCCGAACGCAAGCGAAGGCGCCGCGCCCCAACGGTTGCCTCTCACTTCATCGCGCCCCGGCGTTTCTCCATCGTGCCACATTGCGTTCAAGCGCATGGCAACGCCGGCAAGTTTGCCATTGGGCAAAGTACGGTTAAGGTCAACGCTCACCCGTTTGTACTCTTCGTTTCCAACTGCGGCGGATCCTTCAGTAAAAGCTTCCAGCAACGGCCCTTTGGAGATTTGATTGATCGTGCCGCCGGTGGACCCGCGGCCCCCGTTGGCGGAAGAGGGCCCTTTAGATATCTCCACTTGTTCCATATTAAACGAATCGCGCGAATAGCCGCCAAAATCCCGAACACCATCAATGAAAATATCGGTGCGCGCGCTAAAACCTCGGATAGATAAATTGTCGCCCGCAGGCACGCCTCCTTCACCAGCCTGCATGCTGATGCCCGGAACGTTGCGCAAGACGTCGCGCAGCGTGGTCGTGTTTTGATCCTGCATCACCGCTTTGGGGATAACCGTTACGGTCTGAGGGATATCGCGCAAACTTTGCGTATATTTTATGTTGGCGCTTTTAGGTTTATAGGGTTTCACTTCCTCGCCCCTCACCACAACTTCGGGCAGCGCGGCTTCGGCTGCACCCCTATCCTCTCCCCACAACAACCCCCCTCCGCCCTCACCGGCAAAAATCACGGCGCCGATCATTGCCAAGCGCACGCTCTTCGCCTTATTTTTTCTAACAAAAGCTTCAAACACTTCCAGGCTGCGTTTACGTTTCATATTTTTAATGCTCCTTTTTTAAATTTTGCTCTAGAACTAAAAGTTTCCGGCCTACCTTAATTCAAAACGAATCGGCAAGGTTACTTTACAGGAAACCGGAAAATTTTGATCATTATAGGCCGGTGAAAATTGAGCCTCTTTGATTTTCCGCAACGCCACCTCATTTAACGCTTCATAACTGCCTTGCAAAAGCCGCGCATCTATAACCTTGCCTTGGGCATTAATTAAAATTGTCAAAACCACGCGCCCATCCTTGCCCTGCTGGCGCGCTAAAAGAGGATAGTCATTAGCCGTTATAAAATTTTTAATCCAACTCGGTTTCTTAAAGGTTTGTGAAACCGGAACAAATTCCCCATCGCCCAATCCGGAACCGCCCCCAAACCCCGGACCGGTAGCGGAAGCAGCGCAAGGTTGGGCGCAAGGGGAAGTTTCTGTTTCCGCGCGAACCACCTCTTCTTTAGTTTCCACTGGCGCTTGCGGCGCAGGAGCCGGCCCTTTTTGCGGAGCAGTCCATACCGCTTGCGGCGCTGCGCGGTAACCCCCTCCAGCATTGGCCGACTTATCCGTTAAGGGCATCATTGACAAATCCAGCTCCGCCACAATCGGCGCGCTCTTGCACAAACAAACCCCATAATAAAGAGTGACCGCCAATCCGGCGTGAAGCAGTCCGGAAATCCAAACCCCGGCGCTCACCCCTGTGACCAGCTTCATTAAAGCGCGCATTTATTTTTCTGCCGTCAATGCCACGCGCATGACTCCGGACAGCTTGATCGCGTCTAAGACCGCAACCACTTGTTGGTATGAAAGGCTCCCATCCGCAGCCAAAGTAACGCGCACGCCCGGGTTAAGCTGCGCCTCTTTGGCCAAGTTCGCTTTAAGCCCGTTTAAATCCACCGCATGCTCCATCAAGCGCAAGTTCCCGGCCTTGTCCAGCATTACGGTCAATGCCTCAGTTGGACGGGCTTGGCCGGCAGAGGCTTTTGGCAAATTAACTTTAAAGCCGGTATCGGATACAAAATGAGCGGTCACCATAAATATGATTAACAGCACAAGCATGATGTCCACTAAAGGGGTGACGTTGATCCCGGTCACCGCCCCGTCCATTTCCGAATCTTGAAAGCTGCCGATCATGAGAGCACCGGATTTATCATTGCTTGGACAGGCGACTCTTTGTGCCGTTGTACCTGCAATGAATGAATCAAGGTTTGACAATTAGAGCCGATGCGCCGCAAGCGGGCATAAAAATAGTTGTTAGCCGCCACTGCGGGAATAGCCACAAATATGCCAAAGGCCGTAGCTATCAGCGCCGAAGAGATGCCCGACATTACCACATTGGCTCCGGACCCTCCGGCCAAGGCTAAATCATTAAAAGCCTTGATGATCCCCAAGACCGTGCCAAAGAGTCCAATGAACGGGGCATTATTGCCCAAAGTGCCCAAAACCATTAAGTTCTTCTCCAACAAGCTGCGTTCACTAATCCATCGTGCGCTCATAGCGTTTTCCATGGCCGCCAAACCTAAAACCGAATGGGTTAACCCAGCTAAAGCCACGCGCGCTTCCACGCTTTTATGTTCGCGCGTCACCTTTCTAGCCGCCATTATATCACCGCGCTCCAAAGCAGTTGTCAACGATTCCAATAAAGCTCCAAACTCGGCGCGGCTTTGCCAAAACAACCGCCAACGGTCAATCATCACTCCTAAAGAAGCAATACTTGCGGCAACTAGAATCCACAACACCCAAACATCACCGACCAAAGCCAACTTCTTAAATATTTCATTCATTCTAATTTACCTTCCTTATGAAACAACCGTGTATTCTACAATTGAAATATAATTTCAATCATTAGACAAAAAAAACTACCTCTGCTTTTCTGAACATTCCTGGCAAACGCCGAAGAGTTCGTGCCGGTGGTAAGTGATGGTAAAACCAATCTTCTTGGATACTCTTTCCTGTATCTTTTCCACTTCCGGCCACTGGATCTCAATGATAGTTCCGCAGGCGGTACAAATTAAATGGTCGTGGTGAGGCCGGTCCATTTCCACTTCATAGCGCGGCCTGCCCTTTGAATCCGTTACCCGCTCCACTAGCTTACA
>JAHFBY010000214.1 GCA_023249835.1 Elusimicrobiota bacterium
TGGACCGCAAAAAGGCGCTACGCCCGAAATGGTAAAAGTTTTAGACCGCGCGCTTTTCCAACTGTCTAAAATAATAAAAAAAGATTTGGGCGTTTCCGTGCTCCGATGTCCCGGCGCCGGGGCTGCCGGAGGCGCCGGCGCCGGGGCCCTTGCATTCTTAAACGCGCGGATCACATCAGGATTTAACCTAATCGCCGAACTTACTGACTTGTCAAAAAAAATTGCGCATAGCGACCTCGTAGTTACCGGCGAAGGTAAAATAGACCGCCAAACCTTGTTTGGAAAAGTTATATTCGGCGTGGCCGAACTCGCGCGTAAAAAACAAGTTCCCGTACTGGCTTTTTGCGGAACTTTAAAGCCCGGTGCGGAAAAACTACACCAATCCGGAATCACAGCTATTTTTCCTATTGCCCCGGGTCCAGTAAGTCTTGATAAGTCCATTAAACATGCTCCCGCGTTTCTGGCCCAAAGAGCGGAAGAAGTTTTTCGACTCTTGAAAATAAATGAAAAAATTTAAAGTCTTTGTGACCAGACCTCTGCCTGAAGCAGCGCTGATGAACCCCGAGGCCTACGCAAGATGAACTTGATCCTATCGATCATCTTCATGGTTCTAATTCTATTTATTGCTGTTAAATTCTATTGGCCCACCACCATGGCGCAAGACCCGGAAAAATACCCAATGCCCCAACCGCCTAAAATGTCTAAACGGGAAGCGCGCATTATCCTCGCCCACGCGCAACGCTGGCGGCAAGAAGGCCAAATTTCCCGCGAGGAATACGACCGATTGACCGAGCTTTGCCTAGGAGAAACAGGTCCAATTGACTTGCCGGAACAAAATTAATTTTTTTCAACTTAAATTAAAGGAGACGTGACATGTTCGACAAAATGAAACAGATGATGGAAATGCAAAAAAAAGCAAAAGATATACAACACAAATTGGAAGGAATCACTATTGAGCGCGCGGACAGCGGAGTAAAAATAGCGATCAACGGGCTATTTAAAGTGGAGTCTGTGGAAATTGACCCCGCCTGGCTCTCCCCGGACAAAAAGGAAAAGCTGCAAAACACAATCGCAAAACTCTTTTCTAGCGCCGTGCAGGACGTACAAAAAAAATCCGCAATGGAATCCCAAGAACTGCTTAAAGGACTGGTTTTTTAACCATTGATTTTTTCCCAAATCTAGCCTATGCTTAAGCATTAATAATTTCTTTTGTCCCTTCGGGGGGAAACGGGAGCAGATAAAAATGCACGGATTTATTCAAGAGATAGGCATCGCCATTGTCGCGTCTACCCTCATTGGCTTGTTGAGCCAAAAAATCCGCCAACCCCTTATCCTTGGCTACTTTATTGCCGGAGCTATCATTGGCCCTGAAATCGGATTGTGTTTGGTTAGCGACCCCAAGAATATAGAAATTATTTCAGAAATCGGATTAATTCTGCTCTTATTCGTGATTGGCCTGGAAATGGACTTTGCCAAAATCATGAATTCTGGTACCCAGCTTCTAGTTTCCGGTATCGGCCAATTCTTGCTTTGCGCGCTCATGGGATTAACATTCTTTTCCGCCATTAACATCCCCATTGCCGGCGAAAATCTAAACGGACTTTACCTTTCCCTATTGTGCGCATTGAGCAGCACCGCGATCGTGGTGAAACTGCTCTATGACAAACTGGAAGTGGACACCTTGGCGGGACGTATCACCATTGGAATATTAGTCATGCAGGACATATGGGCGGTATTATTTTTAGCGTTTCAACCTAACCTGCAAAACCCTGAGATTAAACTCTTTGCTCTAGCTCTAGGCAAAGGAGCGCTGCTCCTGCTCATCAGTTACATCTTAAGCAAATACCTCCTCACCCGAATTTTTAAATGGGTCTCGAGCGCTCCGGAACTAACCGTACTCACTTCTTTGGGCTGGTGCGCTAGCATGGCAGGCATTGCGTCTTATCTAGGGCTTTCGCAAGAAATGGGCGCCCTGATCAGTGGCGCAGCCATTTCTGCTTTTCCTTACAGCGTGTTTGTGAGCGCCAAAGTCCTGCCTTTGCGCGATTTTTTTCTCACCCTGTTTTTTGTTTCGTTAGGAATGAAAATTCCTACTCCAACTATGCACATATTGAATTATGCCCTGCTTTTTGCCCTGTTTATTTTTGTAAGCCGGTTCTTTTCTATCTATCCGCTCTTAGCTCTTACCGGAGCTGGACGCAGGACCGCCTTTCTTTCCAGCCTAAATTTAGCGCAAATTAGTGAATTTTCACTTGTAATTGCGGCCATTGGTCTAGGTTACGGGCACATTACCAACGATACCTTTGTCTTGGTCATCTATACCATGGTGATCACCTCCATCAGTTCTTCCTACCTCATAAAATATAGCCACCCGATTTATAATAAGTTCAACCATGTTTTAACCAAACTGGGAAGAGCTGAAAAAAGTGTTCACGCAAGCCCAGAACCTCACCACACCAGACACAGTATTGTTATCCTTGGTTTTCATCGCGGCGCGCGCGCCGTGATTGAAGATGTATACCAAAATCATTCAGACTGGTTAAAAAGCATGGTTGTCATTGATTTTAACTTAGAAATTTTAAGGGAAGTTCACAAAATAGGGATACACGGCATTTATGGAGACATTAGCCATCCTGACACCTTAGCGCACGCACATTTAAACGAAGCAAAAATAATTCTTTCCACCATTCCCAACATGCTGCTCAAAGGCACAAAAAATGAAGACATTGTCCGCATTTGCCGCTCACTTAACCCAACCGCTTACATCATTGCCACCGCTGAACATAGCACGCAAGTAATTGAACTGACACGTTTAGGGGCCAATGAGGTGGTCTTACCCTATACTCTTGCGGGAAAATTCGTCGCAGACAAAATTACCGACATCATGAGTTCCGTTTAAAGACCTTGTCTATAATGAACCGGTTGATCAGCGCAATTATACTGGGCGAACTCCTATTACCGAGCGCTGTAGCCGGCAAAAGTCCTAAAGAGATCCTCAAACCCAAAGTCATCTTGCAAAAAACAGGGGAAGCGGTGAACATGGTGGGAGACGCGGTTACCCTGGTCACGGAAAAAATTAGCGAGCCTATTCGCGATCCCAAAGCAGCGGTTTCCACATGGTTTGACTATAACCCCTTAATCGAGTCCGGAGAAAAGAAAAATATCAATATTTTACCTCTGTTTGTAACCTCTCCGGAACGAGGACAAGGAGTGGGGATCGAGTTTGCGCAAGAAAGCGTATTAAAAAAACAGGATTTATTGCGGTTCCATATAGTGCACACATTAAAAAACCGTTCATCTTTTGAACTGTTTGCGGAACCGCCCCCAAAAACTTTTGCCAACTGCGGGGTAGAACTGCACTTGGCCTACGAAAACTATACCCGCTTTTACTATGGCATGGGCAACGCCTCGCAAGAGGAAGATAAAAGCACTTTTGACCCTCAATACTTTGATATTCGCGTGCCTGTGCTTTATCGTTGGACGAACGAATGGAGCTTAGGATTGTCCTTTAACTATCAAAACTGGAAAATAACTGATATTCAAATGCCGAGCTTGCTTAACAACCAAACCCCGTCGCTGTTTGGAACTATCGGCACCCGGCTTTACTCTACCTCAATTTTGGCGCGATGGGACACTCGCAACCATCGCCAAGACCCATCCCGCGGCAGCTACTTAGAAGGGAAATACGAGTACTCTAAAAAAGTTTGGGGCAGTGAAGCTGATTACAATCGCGCAGCGGCAGAATTTCGTCATTTTTTTCAATTGTTTTCCATGCAAAACCACGTTTTTGCCATCCACTTACAAATGGACTATAAAAGCGGAGACGTGCCGTTTTATTTATTACCGGAACTGGGGGGCATCTATTTTAACCGCGGCTTAATTGAAGGGCGGTTCCGCGATTCACTGCTCTTGGCTGGAAACTGGGAATACCGCTTTAAAATTTACCAGCGCCTGCACTGGGCATTTTTCGTAGACGCGGGCAACGTTTATCCGCAATACCGTTCTTTTCAGATCAGCCACATAAAAATCACCGGCGGTACAGGCATGCGCTACTACGTGCCCCCCGGCAACCTCCTGCTCGCCCGCATTGACGCCGGTATTAGCTCCGAAGGTACTCTCATCTACCTCACTTTTGACCATCCGTTTTAACTGTTTTCTGTACAATGAATCGTTGATCCTGCGCATTTAATTTTGTAAAATTGGGATATAAAGGCTCCCTGCCCGTGAAACTATTCATTAAAACCTTTGGTTGCCAAATGAACATTTCCGACTCTTTGGAAATGCTCCGTTCTTTACAGCCCTATGGCTTTGAACCTGTAGAAACGCAAGAGCAGGCGGACCTCGTCGTCCTCAACACATGCACGGTGCGCCAACACGCCGAAGATAAGGCTTATTCTTTTATCGGACGGCTCCTAGCCTGGAAAAAGGAAAAGCCCGGACGAAGCGTGATCGTTGCTGGCTGCGCCGCGGAA
>JAHFBY010000215.1:0-3948 GCA_023249835.1 Elusimicrobiota bacterium
TCGCGCCCACCGATACCCCAACCGTTGCCGGCGAACTTGTCGCTGAACTATAGTTCACTAAAGTGTCGCCCGCAGTTGTAAAGCTTGCGACCAAAATTGTTTTTTCAACGCCCGGCGTCGCGGTTTTTAGTTGTACGCTCCTAGACGTCATGCCCGTAGCGTCCGTTGGCGGCATCAACCCTAAACCAGTGGCATACTGCTCGTTGCCGCTAACCGACAAAGTCACTAAAACGTTGGCGTCGGCAACCGCGTTCCAGTTTACGTCCACAGTGCGCACAGTAACAGTAAAGCTTTGCGTGCTCTTGACCGCGCTTGGTTGAGCGGAAGTTTTGCCCGTAACCGAGCCCGGGTCTGACACCTCGCCCGGCAACAAAACTTGGAGGAACGCGCCGGAACCCGCAGAAACCGTGAACGGGTTGGGCGTAATATAAACCGAGGTTGCCGAAGGCAGGTCCGGACTTTCTACTTTTACGTTTTGCGAACCCGCTGTTTTAAAGGTCAAACTGAACGTGGTGACCCCGTTGGTCAAACTCCGCGAAGATGGTTCCGTGTCCCAGGCGTCGCCCGGGGTACGCAAATATACCCCCGCGGTTCCCACTGTATAGGTGTTATAGTAAGTGTCAACGTTATAAACTGTAACTTGGGTGGAAGTGTTAATCGATAAAGTGTTTGGAGTTCCGCTTTTGCCTAAAGGAGCCGTGGTTTTGCCTTCTACCCTGGTTTCGCCCGGCAACACCACCAATAGACGGTTCGCAGTGCCGCCCGTAATTACCACGGACGTGGACCGGTTCAAATTCGTAACCGCTTGGCTGGTTGGGATATCGTAATTGTCCGCTGCCACTCCGGCGCCGGTAAGCGTAACCAAACGGTTGCCCGCGGTGGTTAAATTTAAAGTTATGACTTTTTGGCCGCCGCTCAAGGTGACCGTGCTTGTTAAAGTTGCCGGGTCAGAGTAAGTATAGTAAGAATCGTCCGTAACAACGTTGACTACCGGAGCAGAAGCAGAGTTTATGTTCCAATATTTGTCCACGACGCGCAAAGTGGCGCTTAAGTTGGTTCCCGCAACCGTTGCGTTGGGCGTTCCCCCTCGACCGCCCAGTCCGCTTGTTTTGCCCGGCAAGTACGTTTCACCTTCCAATTGCACCATTAAGTGGTGCGCGCTGGCAGCGGTAACCGCAATGGTGGACTGCGCCGCGGTAATACCTGAAGCCAAGTTCGTGTCTTCAACGCGCAAGGTGCGCTGGCCCGCGCCCCGCAACCGAACCTGGTTAGTAAACGTTTTGGTGCCTTTGTCCACTAACTGGAAGGTGTAGCGTTGCGGCAATCCGTAATATTCGTCTAAAGTGCTGTCAGAATCTTCAAACTCCTGGTCGCCCGCAGTAACCGTAGAAAAACGAATTACGCCGTCGTAGCCCGTAGCTCTTTGGTTGTCGCTGTCCAACGCTTCTACTGAAACTGAGATAGCAGTTCCCGCAGGTTGGTTGTCCGGGAAAATTTGTATGGCAAGTTTGGTCGGCGTGCCCGAAATCGAGAATTTTGGACCGAACTTGCTGCCGGTCAACTCTACGTTACCCGCGTTGTCTACCGCGCGCGTCCAAACCACATACTGTTTTCCTTTGACCCAACCCGTAGAAGTTACAATGTCGCTGTAAGACCAACTGCCGGCAGAGTCAATGGTCGAATCTTGCCAACGTTCCCCGCCTGACACGTCCGTCCAAGTGGACCCGTTCCAATAATAGTCTATACCGCTGTCCGCGCAACCGTCACAGCCAAACAAAATGGGCCCGGCGCCGGAATTATCATTTTCGTCGCGCAAGATTAATATTTGAGATTTGCCTTGCTGCCAACTTAAAGAGCCTGTGCGGTTAACGCCCGCAGCGCTGTTGCTAATGTTCCAAAGGGACACTCCGCCG
This sequence comes from Elusimicrobiota bacterium, assembly GCA_023249835.1. Lineage (GTDB taxonomy): Bacteria > Elusimicrobiota > Elusimicrobia > 2-02-FULL-39-32 > 2-02-FULL-39-32 > JAHFBY01. The sequence continues at coordinate 1,914 of JAHFBY010000215.1, forward strand.
GTATCTTGCGCTGTTCCGTTAATTATTTGGGTCGTGGGATAGGCTTTACCGTTGTCAATGCCCGCTCCGCCGGTCAAAAGGCCGGACTGCGGTTTGCTCGTGTCGTAGAGGAACCGTTTGCCGGCACCCGGCGTTTGCGTGTTGCCCACAACGTCAGAGGCCGTTGACTTTAAGATGTAGTGGTGCCGGTCTTCCAACGGGAAAGCCGAGGGCGTATAGGTCCAGGAAGTTATATAGAGGTTTGTTACCGGCAAATAGTTGGCGGAAGTCAAATCAAAAGTTGAGCCGGAATGGTTCCAATATTTGCCTGACTCTTCGTTTTGTAAAAGGACGCGCACGGAATCGAGCGGACTCGCGTCGTCTGAGGCTGTGCCCGAAAGCGGGGTGGTTACAGAATTGTACGCTCGGTTATCTTCCGCGTGCGTGAAGTTGGATTGCGGCGCCACGTTGTCAAAAATAAAGGTGCGCGTGGTAAACGCAAGTTCGGAAAGCGTCATGCTGGAGAAGTCCGCGTAGCGGCTGTTGTCGTCTACTTGAACGTTAATGTAGTAAGTCGTTCCGCTTTTCCAAGCCGAACCGTTGACAAAAGGCGCGGGGTTGTATATCCAGGTGCCCGAAGCCGTATAAATCACTTGCGTGGAAGGGATCACATCGAAATCTCCGGTGCCGTCCCAAGTGGAAGTGAAAATGTTCCAGTAACCGTTATTTCTGCTGTTCATAATGCGCAGCCGGATGGTGTGCAGACCGCTTTGGTAACCGCTGCCAACGTCCGGATCGTTGGCCGTGCCCGCGATCCAGGGCATGGAAGAAAACCGAACGTCGTTGGTCCAAGGATAACTCGTAACCGATACCGGCCGGTTGTTGTCAAATATAAATTGAGTGGAAGACAAAGTGCGCGTGTTGCCCGCAACGTCCATTGCCCGCGATTCCACATAATAGGTTCGGTTACCGCCCGCTGCCCAGTTCGGCGAATTGTACGTCCAAACCATTGCCGCGCCCGTTGCGCTGGTACCCACTGCCATTTGCCAGCTCGTTACTGATCCGCCCCAACCTCCGCCTGTCCAGTAACCGATCCCTTCCCCTTCGATCCGAACCTGCACAGAAGAAACGTTTAGGTTGTCGGACACCGTACCCGAAATTGTGGGCAACCCGTTATAGTAAAGTCCGCCCGACACCGGTTGGACCAAGACCAAGGTCGGCTGCTGGTTATCGTAACGATACGTCACGTCTGCCGCGCCTTTTAACGACTCTTCGTTCGTGGCGTTGTCCGTGGCCCGGCTATAGAACCCGTACCGGCGGTTGTTGGTCATTTCCGTGCTCGGAAGACCCGCAGACAAACTAAAGGTTTGCTGACCAATGTTTAGGGTAACGGCGCTTGATATTTCCATTTCTGAACTGCTCCAAGCTGCCCCTGTCCACCACTGGTCCCCGTTTTCTTTGGACGCGTTCGCGTTGGTGTCTTCCCACAAATAAACTTTAACGCTCGAAACGTCTTGACCGGAACCGTCGTTAGCCGTGCCCAGCACAGTCTTAAGCGACGAAATGTTTATATACCCGTTGTTGGGCGGGAAATTAACTCCGGAAGTGGGCGCGTTGCTGTCAAAAGTAAAGGTGCGCGTGGTAATGAAACTGTCGTTGTTCGCTTCGTCGCGGGCAAACACAAAAATGTCGTAGGATTTGCCGTTAACCAAGTTCGTGGAACTGAAAACCCAGGTCCAAGGAGACGTGGACACCGTTGGTTTCCAGACCGGTACCGCCGAAGTAAACGTTGAACTGCCGTTCCAATACAGGCCAATGCTCTCTTTTATGGTAACGCTTACCCCGCGAATCGTAAATTGGTCTTGAGACGTGCCTTCGATTTGAGCAAACGTCGCAAACGGGTCGCCCGAAGGAACCGTGACCACGGCCGTGGGCCTTTGCACGTCATAGATAAATGTTGCGGAAGATAAGTTCGCGGTTTCCAGGTTTCCGGTTGGTTTGGCGTTGTCGGAAGAGCGAACCACCATCTGGTAACGGAACCCGTTGCGGAAAGTCG
>JAHFBY010000215.1:3958-4465 GCA_023249835.1 Elusimicrobiota bacterium
ATCCCGCTCATGTTGTTGACCGGGAAGAAAGTTTGCGCGGACAAGGTGAACGTGCCCCCGCCGTTCCAATAAGCTTTGTTGGGCGAAATTTCTTGAATAGAAATTTCCACGTTGGCCGCGTTGGCGGGCACTCCGCTCAAAGCGTCTCCAGCTGTGCCCGAAAGAACGGTGAGGCCCAAAGCGTTTAGTTCCATCACGGTTTGAGTGGACGGGAACTGGACCAAAGATGTGGGCGGGTTAGGATCGTAAATAAAAGTTTTAGAGTCGTGCGTTACGCCGTAGAAATTGCTGTTGGTACCGTCGGAGGTGGGGCCAACGTTTGCCGGCGCTGCCTTGTCTCTTGCCCGCACTTGCACCATATAGGGACGCCCGGCGACCAGCGCTGAATTAATTGCTGTATCTTCTAACGTCCAGTTTGCCGGCGTGCCGCTTAACGCGTTTATCCAGGCCGAGTTGGCGCTGGGTTGACTGAACAGGTTTTCAAAGGTCCACCATAACCCGCTGGTT
>JAHFBY010000216.1 GCA_023249835.1 Elusimicrobiota bacterium
GCGAAAACCAAGGCGGCTCATGATTTCACGCAGCTCTTCGGCAATCATAAAGAAATAGTTGATTAAATGTTCGGGTTTCCCAGCGAATTTTTTGCGCAAATCCGGATCCTGGGTCGCAATACCCACCGGACAAGTATTTAAATGGCAGACTCTCATCATGATGCAGCCCAGCACCACCAAAGGCATGGTAGAAAAACCATACTCTTCCGCGCCCAGCAAAGCAGCAATGGCCACGTCGCGCCCGGTCTGCATTTTGCCGTCGGTTTGAACCGTGATGCGCCCGCGCAAACCATTGGCCACCAAAACCTGCTGGGTTTCAGCTAAACCCAACTCCCAGGGAATGCCCGCGTGCTTGATCGAGCTGAGCGGAGAAGCGCCCGTGCCCCCTTCATAACCGCTAATCAACACCACGTCGGACTTGGCTTTGGCGACTCCTGCAGCCACCGTGCCCACGCCCACTTCCGAAACAAGTTTCACATGAATGCGCGCCAAAGGGTTCGCGTTCTTCAAATCGTGGATCAGTTGAGCAATGTCTTCAATGGAATAAATATCGTGGTGCGGCGGCGGTGAAATCAGTCCCACGCCTGGAACCGAATAACGAATTTTAGCGATATAATCGTCCACTTTATGGCCGGGCAATTGTCCGCCTTCGCCAGGTTTGGCGCCCTGCGCGATTTTAATTTGCAAATCGTCGGCATTAGCTAAATAGTTGATCGTAACGCCAAAACGTGCCGAAGCCACCTGTTTAATCGAGCTCCGCCGCAAATCTCCATTAGCGTCGGGGACGTAACGCGCCGCGTCCTCTCCGCCCTCGCCCGTGTTGCTTTTGGCGCCGATACGGTTCATGGCAATGGCCATGGTTTCGTGCGATTCTCGGCTGATGCTGCCTAAAGACATGGCCCCGGTCGCAAAGCGTTTTACAATCTCTTTGGCCGGTTCCACTTCTTCAATGGGAACGGGTTTAGCCTCTTTAAATTCAAGCAGTCCGCGCAAGGTCATTAACTTTTTGTTTTGGTTGTTCACCAAATTCGCGAACTCACGGTAAACTTTTGGGTCTCCGCTTTTGGCCGCATGTTGTAAACGTCCAATAGTGTCGGGGTCCAACTGATGGAACTCGCCTCTCCGCCGCCATTGGTAACGACCGCCAAGGTCTAATTGTCCGTTCACTCTTGGGTCAACAAAAAAAGCGTGCGCGTGGCGCTTTAAACATTCTTCCGTAATAACCTCTAGGCCCACACCCTCAATCCGGGACGCTGTCCAGGTAAAGTGCCGGTCCACGACTTCTTTGTTTAAGCCAACAGCCTCAAAAATCTGCGCGCCGCGATAGCTTTGCAAAGTGGATATACCCATTTTAGTCGCGACTTTTAAAACGCCTTTGTCCACGGCCTTACGGTATCGGGTCAACGCTTCAGACTCTTCTTCACCGCTGATCAATCCGTCGCGCACTTCTTGGCGAATAGACTCATAAGCAAGATATGGGTTCCACGCGCCCGCGCCATACCCCAACAGCAAAGCAAAATGCATCACTTCGCGCGGCTCCCCGCTTTCAATCACCATCGCGGTCTTGCTGCGAATGCCTTCGCGGATCAAATGGTGCTGCAGCGCGGCTACGGCCAAGAGGCTCGGGATAGGAGCCAGTTCAGCGCCGATCCCTCTGTCTGAAAGGATTATAATTGAAATGCCTTTGCGCACCGCATCGGCTCCGCTCCGGCAGAGATCGTCCAACGCGCGCGTAAAACCTGCGGTCTTATCCTTGGCAACAAAGAGGATGGGCAAAACCACGGAAACTAAACCGCCTGAGTTCAACTCTTTTAACTGCGCCAACTGCTCGTCTGTCAAAGTTGGAGAACTGAGTTTAATTTGGTTGCAATGCTTGGCAGTTTCTTCAAACAAGTTTTGTTCCGCACCGATAGTGGTCTCAATCGACATCACCAAATCCTCCCGCAAAGGATCAATCGGCGGGTTGGTAACCTGGGCAAAGAGCTGCTTAAAATAGTTAAACAAGCTTTGCGGACGATCCGACAACACCGCCAAAGGCGTGTCAATGCCCATGGAACCTACCGGTTCCTGTCCGTTTAAAGCCATGGGCGCCAAGATTATCTTTAAATCTTCAATCGTATAGCCAAACGCTTTTTGCCCAATTAAGAGTTCGTTTCTTTTTAGGAGCGGAACGCTGTGTTTGGGCACAGGTAAATTTTCAATGTCCAAAAGTTCTGTTTTAAGCCACTCCGCATAAGGTTGGGACGAAACAATTTCACTTTTAATTTCTTCGTCGGCAATGATCCTCCCTTTTTGCGTATCCACTAAAAACATTTTGCCCGGCTGCAAGCGTCCTTTACTTTCCACCTGATCAGTGGGAACTTCGATTACCCCCACTTCCGAAGCCATAATCACTAGCCCGTCCTTGGTCACCACGTACCGCGATGGGCGCAGCCCGTTGCGGTCCAACACCGCCCCCACTACTTTTCCGTCAGTAAAACCAATGGAAGCGGGACCGTCCCAAGGTTCCATAAGACAAGCGTTGTACTGGTAAAAAGCTTTCTTTTTAGCGTCCATCAATTTATTTTTTTGCCAAGCTTCGGGGATCATCATCATGATCGATTGCGGCAGAGAACGCCCGGTATGATAGAGCAGCTCAAGAGTGTTGTCAAACATGCCTGAATCAGAAGTGTCGGGATCCACAATGGGCATTAACTTTTCCATATCATCTTTAAATATGGGAGAAGCAAAAAGTTTTTCCCGCGCAACCATCCAATTGGCATTGCCGCGCACGGTATTAATTTCTCCATTATGGATGATAAACCGATACGGATGCGCGCGTTTCCAGGAAGGGAAAGTGTTGGTGCTGAACCGCTGATGGATCAAAGCCAAGGTAGACTTTATTGCAGGGTCCTTGAGCTCCGGATAATATTCCGCAACCTGATGCGCGATTAATTGACCCTTATAGACCAGGGTGCGCGAAGAAAAACTGCAAAAATAAAAGTCCGGCGCGGTCTCATAGCCTGATTCCCTAACCATCTTTTCAATTCGCTTACGGATAACATAAAGCTTACGTTCAAACGCGTCCTGATCTTTGAGGTCTGAATTTTTAGCGACAAAAACTTGACGAACCCGCGGCATAGTCTTGCGCGCCAATTCCCCCACAGCGTTGGCAACGGTAGGCACATCGCGCCACCCTAACAAAATTTGTTTTTCTTCGGCAATAACTTTTTCCACCATTTTGACAAACGCAGCGCCCTCCGCGTTAGACTGCGGCAAAAACAGCATTCCCACACCGTAAGATCCGGGTTCTGGCAAAGTTTTAGGACCGTTGCTCTTAAAAAACTCGTGCGGGACAGCTATGAGTATGCCGCCGCCGTCGCCCGTGTCCGGATCGCAGCCGCAAGCGCCGCGATGGGAAAGGTTCACCAACATTTCTAGTCCCATGCGCACGATATCGTGCGAGCTCTTATTTTTCATCGTCACCACAAAACCAATGCCGCAGCTATCTTTGCCGAGGGTAGGATCAACCAGCCCGGGATGCAACACATTTTTTTTCATCATCGCGTTATCTCTCTTAAGGCGCAGCAAATTAATTCAACCGATCATAGAGCGCCATTATTTCTTTTGCCGTTCGGTCCACGCTAACTTGGGGCTCTGCGTTAAAAGCTGCCCGCATCATTTTTGCCCGCGCCGACTTGTTTTTATAGACCGCGTGCAAGGACTCAAAGGCGTTGAGCAGACCTTCAGGCAGCGGTTCATTGTTATGGTAAGGCACTTCAAATCCGTTCATACCGTCAAAACTTTGAGCATTTTTCGCAAAAGCCACTGATTCTGGAACAGCGCCATCGCTAGAAGCCAACACCACAGCGCCGTTGACTTGGGCTTTCATAAAACCCGTGGCAGAAGCTTCACGCCCGTTATCGGAAAGCATAACCGAAGCGTCCGCCCCGTAAAACAGCTTGGGCGCGTCAAAAATATTATAGTTGTCCAATACGATCACGCGGTCTTTTAAAGCTTCGTCCCGGGTAACTAAATCCAAAAGGTTAAAGATAACGTTTTGTGATAAATCGTCATTTTGATGTATCCTTCCCCCGATCAGCGCCACGATATCGGTTTTTAAAAACCTGGCTTTATATTCCGGATTTTTTAACAAGCTTTCCAAAACGTCAAAACGCTTATAGCTGGTGATCCTTCGGGTCCAAAGTACAATACATTTTCCCCGCACTCTTTCGCGCCAATTGACCCAAAGCGAATAGCGTTTCCACAGCCACTCAATGAGTTCAAGCTTTCTTTTTTCCTTGAGCGCGATTAAAGCCTCATCTTCCAGCTTGGCTGCGCCGCGAAACTCCGGGTGCTGCCAGTTAGAAACGCTCACCCCATTGGTAATGTACCCAATTTTATTTTCATACCCATGCAAAGAAGGCATGGCTTTCATCACCGTGGCGTGTTTTTTTGCCACGCCATAAACGCCATCGGCAA
>JAHFBY010000217.1 GCA_023249835.1 Elusimicrobiota bacterium
TTGTGCGGGTAGTGATCTCTTCATTAGGCATTTGGATCCAGGTCAAAGTTAGATTGAATGATCCTTGTACGCAAGCTGGATAAAGGAACAGGAAAGAGTTTACCGCTAACTTTTGCGCCATTTCGGTTGTTGTGCGCCGGTCGTGGTGGACCGCGAAATTGGGCTGCGCGTTTCCAAGGTTTAGAGACGCGAGGGCTTGTGAGTCCAATAGCTTAACTTGGAACTTGCTCTTTAAGAAATCCGCGATTTGTTTATTGGTTTCAAGAGAAATATATCCGTTTTCTAAACTTAATACCGGCCAGGCTGCGATGCTAAGCGTTGAGCCTGAGAATTCCTTAAACATTGACTCCAAAGTAACGGGCAGGTTTTCTGCCCTGCCGCGAGGCGCCCAACAGAATAATATTAAGGACGAAATAATTGTTAATTTATTAATCTTCATTCGATTTTTCTCCTTAATACAATTTAAAGTCCCACTTGAGTATCCCGTTAAAAGCCACGCCTAGCGTGCTTGAAGACAGGCTGTCGGACAAAGAGTAAGTTTGTCCGAACGCTTGAACGCTCGTAAAAGTCTGCCAACGCTGCACAACCATGCCTTCGATTTGGAAATAGCGATTTACTTTTAAACTAAGGGCTGCGCCCAGGTTATACCCTAATCCGGAATAGGTGGCGTCTCCTATCGTAGAGTTGTGATAGGCCGCATTTTTGAATTTGTACCATGGGATATTCACGCCTAGAATCAAGGAGGGCTGCAAACTTTTGTCAGTAAAGAAGCTCGTTTTTATGTTGCAGTCCAGAAGGTTATATTGAAACTTTGACGTTCGATTATACGATTTAGCGTCTTGATTGCTGGTAAGGTATCCCATTTCTAGAGCCAGGTCCATTGGAAAGTCCCATAGAGCCAAGCGTACTCCGCCATAACCGCCAAACAATTTTCCGGACGACTCCGGTTGTGGAACATCAATGGTGAGTCTGTCACTATCGTTTCGATAAGATTTCTGGCCGTTGAACTGAGTGGTCAATTGATAAAGTTCAAGTTGAGGCTTTACATATATTCCTACCTGCGAACGGTCGTGAGCGTTCGCGCGTTTGGCGTGTACTAAGGATGGAACGCCTAGGTTTAAACAAACCGCGGACGCCGTTATATTTATGACTACCAACATGCGAGTTAATTTCATTGCACTACCTCCCCAATATTTTTTTGACTGCGCCGGCAATCTTTTTGTATTGCCGCACAACCTCATCATAGACGATGTTGTAAAATACGGAAATCAGATGGTTATATAAATGTGTGCAGGAAAACGAAGTGGATAACTAAAGAGCAGGAGCGTATAGGCCTGAGATATTGTACCCATATATTCTCATTTAAAATGAGAACTATATATGCTATATTCTCATTATAATTGATAACTCTAAATAGGGGTATTTATGGGCATGGATAAATTTTTATTGAAAGAAATCGTTCTGGAGCAAGAAAAAGACCGTCAATCTATTGATTTGGGAATAGAAAGATCAGCTTTGCAATCTGTTTCAAAACAATTTAAAACGCCTCACGCCTTGGTGATCTCTGGAATCCGTCGCTCGGGAAAATCTACGCTGCTCAATCAGATCATTAAGAATTCATACAGTGAGGATTTTTACTATTTTAATTTTGAAGACGAACGCCTGATTGACTTTAAAGTCGATGATCTTAACGACCTTTATGAAACTTTTTTAGAGCTTTACGGAGAGAAAAAAGCTTTCTTTTTTGATGAGATCCAAAATGTTCCTAAATGGGAAAACTTTGTCCGGAGGATGCAGGATAAGGGGTATAAGTTCTTTATAACCGGTTCTAACGCTTCGCTCCTCAGTAAAGAGTTGGGAACGAAATTGACCGGAAGGAATTTAAGCATTGAGCTCTTTCCCTTTTCTTTCAATGAATTCCTATCCTTTAATGGGTACAAACCGCAAAAAGACGCTTTGTCTTATACCGCTGAACGGGCCCGCTTAAAAAGTAATTTTTCTATTTATCTTATGCATGGCGGTATGCCGGAATATTTAAAATATAAGGACCTATCGCTGCTCAAACGCGTTTATGAGGATATTCTCTATCGGGACATCGTATCCAGATACAATATTTTACACGTTAAGGCGCTCCGCGAGCTGGGGTTATATTTTTTAAGCAATATTGGGGGCTATTTTTCATACAACAAACTAAAGGATATCATTGGCGTGGGGAGCATGAACACGATAAAAAGCTATGCGGATTTCTTAGAAAATAGTTTCTTAGTGTTTCTGGTAGACAAGTTTTCATTCTCTCTAAAACAGCAGTTCGTAGCCAACAAAAAAATATATTGCATAGATAACGGATTGGCAAATTCAGTGGCGTTTCAGTTTTCAAAGAACAAAGGCAAATTTTTAGAAAATCTAGTTTTTCTCGAACTTAAACGCAGAGGCTCTGAAATTTATTATTATAAAACCGCAAATAATCTGGAAGTGGATTTTCTAGTAAAAAGCGGCAGGAAAGACTTTGCCTTGATCCAGGTTGCAGATCATTTAGATAACGAAAAAACTAGACTAAGAGAAATTAACTCCCTGAACCGCGCTATGGATGAACTCAATATAAAAAGCGCCCTCATCCTAACCGAAGATACCGAAGAAGAGATCAAATTAAAAGATAAATATATTACGGTCAGGCCAATTTATAAGTGGCTTTTAAAGGATTAGAAGACGTTTAAAACATAGCCTGCAGGTAGTTGACGAAAAATGAAATTCAACTTATCCTTAGAAGATGGTCCTGCCCTTGCGCGTCATCCTCTTGGTTTTTGCCGTTCTATTCACCTATTTTTTTGGCGGTACATTAGAACATTTTTTATTAGATGTGGTACGATTCTTTATTGCGGTGGAAATGTCCAACGCCATATCATATAACCTTTTGCACTTAGCCATAACCACCGCGCCTCTCCTCGTCTTAGGAGTAATTGGCTCAGTGCCGCTCAGCAGCGATGCGAAGATTTTAAATCGATATTGGTGGATAATATTGGGCGTGGTGCTCTCCATTGCGGGTTATAAATGTTATCAGCTTTGGTGGCTGTTTCGAGGCGGGTTTATGGGGGATTCCGAAATAATCGAAGAGAGCATGAGCGAACAAAAGCTGTTTTGGCTGCAAAATGTGCTGCCTTTTATAGTTATTGGGAGCAGCGCCAGTCTAATCGGCGCATTATGGGAAAAGAAAACGCCGCGCGAATTTTGTTTTGTTTTACTCTACCCAATCATTTCTTACGGATGGATGAGGTGTACTCATAAACTTCAATCTAATATGGGTTCCGAAAATATATTAATTGATATTTCAATATGTTTTTTATCCGGCTTGGGGTTAAGTTTGATGATTTATTGTTTTGGACTGCTAACCCAACACTGGCGGGTTAGGAGCCATTGACAATACCCCGTTTCCCTGTTAGATTTAAGTAAGAAAACATACTATCTCGCAGCCTAGCGGCGCGGGTAGTCGTTTTTTTTGTCCGCAACTAAGAAGTGTACTGTACGCTTTAACATTGTGTAAAGGGGATAACCGCTTGCCACAGAGTCATTTGTTAAAGATCAGCGAAATTGCCCAAGCCCTTCAGCTCCCTTCCTCTACGATTCGACACTACACTGAAATGGGATTGCTCCGCGTTGCCGGTTATACGGAAGGAGGGCAACGTTTATATTTATTAGACGAAACTACAATCTGTCTGGCAAAAATACAATCTCTATCCAAGCAGGGCAAATCGCTGCCGGAAATTAAGGCGGAGTTGACTCACCGCGAACTGCACAAAAAAGTTTTGGTCGTTGATGACGATGTGGATATGACCGAATTAATTTTGGATTTACTTAAAAATAAGTACCCGGATTGGCAGGTGGATTCTGCCCGGGATGGTTTTACTGCCGGCAAAGCAATTGTAAACTTAATGCCGGATCTCGTGATATTGGACTTGATGTTGCCGGGAGTGGACGGCTTTCAAGTTTGTCGGCAAATTCGAGAGGAACCTTCCTTTGCCGGCATGAAAGTGATTGCCATTACCGGTTATGATTCTCCGGGCATTAAAGAAAAAATTATACAGTGCGGCGCAAATGATTATTTAGCTAAACCTATGGATAATCATGATTTATTACAAAAAATTCAGCAGGTGTTAGCTTTGGAACATTAAAAATAGGAGGAGTAAAACATGAGCTTAAGGCAAAGGAGTTATTGTTGGGGAAGATTTAAACTAGTAATTCAAACGGTTGAATTTGTTCGTTTTCCTTTCCTATTAGTAACCTTATTTAGTGTGTTTTTATTCGTGGCCGTTCGACCCAATGTAACCTGTCAAGCTGCGGACGTGCGCGCCAAATTAAACTCTAACGACGGGTCTACTGAATTTCAAGTGCGCGATTCTGCAGACGTCGTGGTAGGCCGGGTGGATTCTGATGGAAACC
>JAHFBY010000218.1 GCA_023249835.1 Elusimicrobiota bacterium
AAAAAAAACGCGTGCAGGAATGTTCCAAAGGAATGCTGCAGCGCATTTCCATGGCCCAAGCCATGATCCACGACCCTGACCTCTTGATATTGGATGAACCGATTACCGGGCTGGACCCTTTAGGTTTAACTGAAATGCGCGAAATGATCCTACGCTTGAATCAATCCGGCAAAACCATACTTTTTTCCTCCCACATCATTGCGGAAGTAGAAAAAATAGCGCACCGCGTAGGGATATTGGTCAACGGCCGATTGGCTAAAATATTACATAAGAAAGAATGGGACCATACGCCGGGAGAACTTGAACGAATTTTTGTCAAAACAGTAACGGACGGCGATCCTGACCATGTTGCGTAAAATTATTGATATCGGCAAATATACGGTAATCGCTAATTTGCGGAACCGTTTATTTTTAGTGCTGATCCTATTTGGTTTATTAGTGTTGGGCTCTTCTGCTTTGCTCAGCATCCTTGGCCAAGAGCAGCAAATCCGCATCTTAATGGATTTAGGGTTAGCCTCAATTGAAGTTTTAACGCTTTTCACCGTTACTTTCCTTATGGTTCAATTAATTTTAGAGGAGATAGAATCAAAGACCATATACTTAATACTTACCCGCGCGGTTCCCAAACCCATTTACCTTATTGGCCGGCTTGCGGGGACATTGACTTCGGTATATTTGGCGGCGATCATTATGCTCGCCATCCATTCAACCCTGCTTTTTATTAAGGGATGGAAAGTTGCAGACGGCATGAACCTTTACTACCTGTCATTTTTTATGTCCATGGAAAAAATATTTCTTATTTCTGCCTTGGCGCTCTTTTTCTCGTTATTCTCTTCTTCCGGCGTAGTTTCCTGGATATTTACCTTTTTCTTTTGGGTTTTAGGTCATTTCGCCATGGAGTTTAAATACTTAATAGAACAAATAAAAAACCCGATCAGCGCAACGGTTTTTAAAGCAATTTATTTGATTATTCCCCACTTTCAATATTTAAATGCTCGCGACCTTTGGATATCGGTTGGCGACCGTCTTCCATCTTTTATTGTTCAGGGCAGTTTATACACCCTTGTTTATGGTTTTCTCGCTTTTAGCCTGGCGTTATACCTATTTAAAAAGAAGGAATTTTAAGGGCCGTGACATGAACCTTGCGGGCAAGAGCTCCATCATTTTTCTAATCAGCTTAGTGATGGCGACGTCCTTATGGATCAACCGCCAATTTACTTTTCCCTACCCTCATTTTAACACTTTAGTTTTTGATCTTTCCCAAGAGTTTAAAAACCGCACGTCCTACAACTTGCCCTTAGGCGCTAGCGCGGGTTATCGGGATTTTTCCGGAATATTAATGGGAATGCGCCGACTGACAGCAGATGTTGCCTGGATCAGCGTTTTACAATATTACGGATCGCACGATTTAAGCGCCGACGCCGAATTTGAGTCCCACGACCACGAAGAGTCCGCCCAAAATTTCCGGGCTCTAAAAAAGATGATTTTGCGCGTTGTAAAGTTAGACCCAACGTTCTACAGCGCTTACCTTATTGGCAGCGGCGCCTTAGCCTTTAACCTGGATCGTCCGGAAGAAGCTTTGGAAATCCTTGGTTATGGCGTGAAACAACAGCCTTTATATTGGAAGTTTCGGCTTTATATTGGCGCGATCCTATACAAACAGCAAGGCCAATTTGATGAGATGATCCAACTTTTAGAAGACGCCATAGGTTACCCGGACTGCCCCGCCATGGTCAAATCAATCCTCGCCAACATCTACACCAAACGCGGTCTCTACGCTAAAGCCCTGTCCGTCTGGATTGGGGTTATGGAAAACGACCGCTCGGACCCCTGGTACAAATATCAAGCGAAAAAAAACATCCCCCTATTAAAAGAAAAACTCAAGCTTTAAGCAGGCAGCTGCAATGTATGGTTAGCGGCACAATATGGTAACGCCAAAAAAAGGGCGAGGCGTGCCTCGCCCCTACAATTCATGAAATTCACCTCTAAAAAATTAACAGTGAAATGGACTGCTGAGAAGGTTGGTTTTGCCCACTAAGAATTGGTCTACGTTTCGGGCGGACTCTCTGCCCTCATAAATGGCCCATACAACTAAGGACTGGCCCCGGCGCATGTCGCCGCAAGAAAATATTCCCGGAACGTTGGTGGTGTAGTCAAAACCGGCTTTGACGTTGCCGCGATCGTTCAGCTCCACGCCCAGCTCTTTAAGCAAAGCGCTTTTTTCTGGCCCTAGGAAACCCAAGGCCAATAAGACCAGGTCCGCGTCCAACGTAAACTCGCTGCCCGGGACTTCGCTCATTTTAGGCGGCGCGCCGCCAGCCCCGTCTTGCCATTCCAAGCGAACCATGTGAATTTTTTTGACTGCGCCGTTTTCTCCGGAAAATTTTTTGGTCATAATGCCCCAATCCCGCTTACCGCCTTCTTCATGGGAAGAAGAACTGCGGAAAATTCGGCCCCATTCGGGCCAAGGATTGTTGTCCTTGCGGAACTCCGCGGGTTTAGGCAAAAGCTCAAAAGAGTGCAGGCTATTGCAGCCTTGGCGCAAGGAAGTGCCGTGACAGTCCGACCCCGTGTCCCCCCCGCCTAATACGATTACGTTTTTGCCTTTAGCGGAAATAAACTTATCTTCGGAGATTACGTCGCCTTGATTGCGCTTATTTTGCAAAGGTAAAAATTCCATGGCAAAATGAATGCCCTTAAACTCGCGACCCGGAACGTTTAAATCTCTGGGCAAAGTAGCGCCGCCGGCTAAAACCACGGCGTCGTGCCCGCTCTTAAGTTCTGCCGCAGAAATATTGACGCCGACGTTGGCGTTGGTCTTAAACACCACGCCCTCGGCTTGCATTAAATCCAACCGCCGCTTAACCACTGATTTTTCCAGTTTAAAGTCCGGGATCCCGTACATGAGCAGTCCACCGATACGGTCGTTGCGCTCAAACACCGTCACGCTGTGTCCGGCTTTATTGAGCTGGTCCGCGCAAGCCAGTCCCGAAGGACCCGAACCAATTACCGCCACCTTTTTACCGGTACGCACCTTAGGCGGATTCGGGCGGATCCAGCCTTGTTGATAGCCGCGTTCCGCAATGCTCTGCTCAATGCGCTCAATGGTTACCGGGTTGTCATTGATGTTTAAAACGCAGGAGTCCTCGCAAGGCGCAGGACAAATCCGGCCCGTGAACTCCGGAAAGTTGTTGGTGCTCAACAACATTTCCAACGCCTCTTTCCAATTGCCGCGGTAAACCAAATCGTTCCAATCCGGTATTATGTTTCCCAGCGGACAGCCTTTATGACAAAAAGGAATCCCGCAATCCATGCAGCGGCTGGCTTGAGTTTTAAGCGCCTCTTCTGGAAACTCGTTGTGCACGTCTTTCCAATCTTGCACTCGCTCCGCTACCGGACGGTCTTGGGGAAGATCGCGCCTAAATTCTTTGAATCCAGTAATTTTTCCCATAATCGTATCCTATTTAAATTGAAGCGAGCTTCATCGCTTCTTTGCTCAAGTGCTGGTGTTGCAGCACTTTTTTATATTCTAGCGGCATTACCTTTACAAAGCGTTCCAAAGATTCGCTCCAATGGTCCAATATTTTTTTGGCAATAGCGCTTTCTGTGAGCTGGTAATGAGTTTGAACAAGATTTTTCAAATAGTCGCAGTCCTTGTCTTCATTCATCTCCTCTAGCTCCACCATCCCCATATTACAGTTGTAAGGGAAAGCGCCGTCTGCGTCATAGACATAAGCTACGCCGCCGCTCATCCCGGCGCCAAAATTCCTGCCGGTACGCCCCAACACCACCACGGATCCGCGCGTCATGTATTCGCAGCCATGGTCGCCCACTCCTTCCACCACCGCGGTAGCGCCGCTATTACGCACCGCAAAACGCTCCCCGCCAATACCGCGAAAAAAAGCGGAACCGCTGGTTGCGCCATAAAGCGCCACGTTGCCAATCAATATATTTTCTTCCGCCTTAAATGTAGAATTCTTAGGCGGATAAACTACAACCCTCCCGCCGGACAGCCCTTTGCCGACATAATCGTTAGCGTCGCCCTCCACAGTTAAAGAAATTCCAGGAGCTAAAAACGCGCCTAAACTTTGGCCCGCAGTGCCGTTAAATTTTAATTGAATTGTATTTTCAGGCAGACCCACATCCCCATACTTTTTGCCGATCACGCCGCTGAGCATAGTGCCTACGCAACGATTATAATTATGGATTGGGAAACTGCCTTGCACTGGCTCCTTTGAATTGATTGCCTCTTGCGCAAGCGCAATTAATTGGTTGTCTAAAGCCTTTTCCAAACCGTGGTCCTGCTTTTCTATACAGCGCAGAGAATACCACTTAGGGTCAACCGCTTGGGGCTTGTGCAAGAGCGCGGAAAGGTCTAAACCTTTTGCTTTCCAATGCGCCACCGCTGTTTTGGCTTCC
>JAHFBY010000219.1 GCA_023249835.1 Elusimicrobiota bacterium
GGAACTAGCTGGCGCCGGATCCCAAGTGATGCAGGCCAGATCCATAGAAGTGGCAAAAAAATTCAACGTTGAACTGCACGTGCGTTCCAGCTTTAACAAACAAGAAGGCACGCGTATCGTCAAGGAGGTCAAAACCATGGAAGAAGTCATTGTCTCGGGCATCGCTTTTGATAAAAATCAGGCGAAATTATCAGTTGTATCTGTTCCCGACCGTCCGGGAATCGCGGCAAAAATATTTGGCGCGCTGGCCGGCGACCACATCAACATTGATATGATTATACAGTCGGCGGCGCTGGGCGGGTCCAATGACATTTCCTTTACGGTGTCGCGCGCGGATTTAAAAAAAGTACTCCCGCTCTTAGAAAAAGTACGCAACGACTTAAACGCTCAGGGCGTGCTCTGCGATGAAAAAATTGCCAAGGTAGCGGTAATCGGAGTGGGAATGAGGAGCCACAGCGGCGTTGCCGCCACTATGTTTAAAGCCTTGGCTAAAGAAAAAATTAACATTGAAATGATCTCCACTTCGGAAATAAAAATTGCCTGCGTAGTTAAAGATAAGGACTGCGATCGAGCGGTTAAGACGCTGCACGCCGCGTTTCATTTAAACAATAGGAAGTAACCGAATTTAATAAGGAGCTAACAAATATGGATTCCAGCGCCAACCCCAAAAAGGTCAAACTGTTTGATACCACTCTGCGCGACGGAACGCAAGGGTCGGGCGTATCGCTATCAGTCGAAGATAAGTTGAAAATTGCTCAAAGTTTAGACCGTATTGGCGTCCACTATATTGAAGGCGGTTGGCCCGGGTCAAACCCTAAAGACGAACAATTCTTTAAACAGGGCAGAGAACTTAAATTAAAACAAGCCAAACTGACCGCTTTTGGCTCTACTCGCCGCAAAGACAAAACTGCGCATCAAGATCCAAATTTAAGGGCAATTGTTGGAGTAAAAACCCCAGTTGCCTGCATTTTTGGGAAATCTTGGGACTTGCATGTTGTGCACGCTTTGCGCTCAACGCTTCCGGAAAACTTGAACATGATTAGTGATTCAATTCGCTTTTTAAAATCCAGGGGATTGGAAGTGATTTATGATGCGGAACATTTTTTTGACGGTTTTAAAGCTAACCCGGAATACGCCCTTTCCACTTTAAAAACTGCGTGGCAGGCAGGCGCCGGCAACCTTACCTTATGCGACACTAACGGCGGGAGCATACCCTCCCAAATTGTTAACGCGTTTCGTACCGTAACTTCTTTTTTGCCGGAAGCGTCGTTTGGCATACATACCCACAACGACTCTGAATGCGCTGTGGCCAATGCAATTTCCGCTGTAGAAGAGGGCGCAACTCTCGTTCAAGGAACCATTAACGGATATGGCGAACGGTGCGGCAACGCCAACCTGATTTCCATCATCGCTAATTTAAAATTAAAGTTAAACATAAATTGCACTGGCGATAAAGAACTCACGGCCTTAACAGAGGTTTCCCGTTATATTTCTGAAATAGCTAATTTTGTCCCGAGCGCGCACCAACCCTACGTTGGCTCGGCAGCATTTGCGCACAAAGGAGGGGTGCACGTTGCCGCCATGGCTCGCCACAGCGGAACTTATGAACACATTGATCCAGCCATAGTTGGCAATCAGCGTCGAATCCTTATCTCTGAGCTTTCCGGTCAAGCTAATATCCTGCTTAAGGCGCGTGAACTAAAACTGGATTTTTCTAAAAATTCAGACGCGCTCAAAAACGTCATCCATGCGGTTAAGCGCATGGAGCAGGAAGGCTACCAGTTTGAAGGCGCGGAAGGATCGTTTGCAAATCTTGTGCGCAAAGCAATTGGCCAACACCGCACTTTTTTTGATCTTTTGAGCTTCCGCGTAAGCATGGAAAAAAACATGCGGACGGGCCAAGACATTTCCTTGGCCACATTAAAGTTGGTGGTTAAGGGCGAAGAACGCCACACGGTAAGCGAAGGCGACGGACCAGTAAACGCTTTAGACAACGCTCTGCGCAAAGCGCTGGAAGAATTCTACCCGTCCCTTAAAACCGTTACCCTAACCGATTTTAAAGTGCGCGTGATCAACGCCGAAGCTGGAACCAAGGCCAAAGTTAGGGTTCTCATTGAATCCAGGGACCACAAGGACAAATGGGGAACGGTGGGAGTCTCTGAAAACATCATTGACGCGTCCTGGCATGCACTAGTAGATTCCGTAGAGTATAAGTTATTAAAGGAAGAAAATGGATTAACTGTCCAGCGTAAAAAACGAGGTTAGCCCTATTCCAATTACCACTTCAATATTAGTATAATAAAAGTTTCAATTATTAATAAAGGATAAAATCTTATGGCTCGAAAAAGCAATAAACTCATTAAGGGACCCACCGACCAGCTCGCCAATCAATCGGAGCCGCCTATGCATATGAGCGGACTACGCATCGGCATACTGGGCGGCAACAGCCAAGATTTTTTTGCCAATCATTCTCCTTTTATTGATCTATTAAAAAAAGAAATTTCTGCAAAAGGTGGCTACCCCCTATTTTTTTCACTTTCCGGAGGGATGGATGACAACGTCGGAATAAAAAGTATCGTGGGTAACGGCAAATTGGAAAATGGTAAAAGCCATTCGACCATTGCTTATAATTACGGGCTTCCCTCCCGCGATATCATTGCCGACCAAATAGAAATTTTAGTGCATCAAGCACAATTGGACGGTCTGATAATGTTGCCATGGTCCGTTCATTCTGCTGTCGGCATGATGATGGCAACAATCCGTTGCGGCATTTCGGTTGTATTTACTCCGCGTTATGACCAATGGGAACTTTTCAGCTTGATTCATGCTGCAAACGCGCAAATTAAAAACGATATAGAAACACCTTCATACACCCAATGCTCCATGCTGATATTAATGGAGGTAATGGGCATGGTCCGCATCGGCACTTTGGACTATTTTTTAAACGCTCGCGATAAAAATCAAACTGATATTCCAGTACTCAAAAAAGACGTCGTCCAAACCTTTGACCCTATTGGCAATTCGGAATGGGCCGCCCACCGCATCTTGGATTTAGCTAAACAAAAAATTTCTCCTCGCCGCTTTTTTTCGGCGGCAGCGTTCCACAACGCTCTTTGCGCCGACATCGCTATGGGCAGTTCAACGGAATCAATTTTACATCTATCCGCCCTGGCCTACGAGTCCGGACTGCCCTTTCCTTTAACCCAAATCAATGAAATCAGCAAAAAAGTTTCGGTTCAGGCAACAATGGATAAATCAGGCGAATTCTCTATTTTAAGCATGGAAGAGTGCGGCGGAGTGAGGGGTCTGATCGCGTCTATACAAACTTATCTACAACAAAGCCCAACTATTATCGGTAAAAATATTGTTGATTTGGCCCGAGATTTGAGCCTTCACCACTCTAGTCTTAAATTAGCCAAACCCACTAAAAAGCATGGCGGAATGGCTGTTTTTTATGGAAACCTCGCAACTGATGGCGCTATTTTTCGTATTTCTGGAGTTAAAGAGCAATGGTTCGCTAAATCAGCAGTCGCTAAAGTTTATGACTCTGAATCTGCTTGCATCGAAGCCATTGCTACTAAAAAAGTGAAAAAAGAAGATGCGGTGGTCATACGCTATTGCGGACCCAAAGGCAGCCCGGGCATGCCTCTGCTTCACGGAATTAAAAAAGCATTGCAAAGCCATGGGCTAGAAGAGTCTGTTTTAATTATCAGCGATGGGCGCATACCCTTGTCCGGGAAAACGCCGGCATTTCTCCATCTTTCTCCGGAAGCAGCAGTAGGAAGCGCGCTGTCCATAATCCAAACTGGCGATATTATTTTTTGGAACTTAGAAGATCGTTCCCTCACTGTGCGACTGACGGACACGGAAATTAAAGTGCGTTTATCCCGCTGGCGCGAACAAGTAAAAAATATGCGCTGCGGATATCTCTTTCGTTATGCAAAATACTCCTCGCCTAGCTCCATCGGCGCGATATTAATTTAAACAATAGGCAGGCTAAGGCTAATTATGAAAAATATGGAAAAAACAGGGGCGGAGATTTTGGTGGCGTGTTTAGAGCAGGAGAACGTTAAGTTTATTTTTGGTATTCCCGGCGGGGTAAACCTGCCTTTTTTTGATCAACTTTACGATTCCAAAGTTCGCGTGATTTTAACGCGCCATGAACAGGGAGCCACCCACATGGCAGACGGTTATGCTCGCGCCACGGGCAAAGTTGGAGTTTGCACCGCCACATCGGGTCCCGGAGCCACGAATTTAATCACTGGCCTAGCCACAGCCTACATGGACTCCATTCCTCTGGTGGCTATCACCGGGCAAGTGCGCACTGACGCCATAGGTTCCGACGCCTTCCAAGAAGCCGATGCCACTGGCTGCACGCGCCCAGTGACCAAGCACAACTATTTGGTCAAAGACGT
>JAHFBY010000220.1 GCA_023249835.1 Elusimicrobiota bacterium
GAAAGAAAAGAATTATTATGGACCGGGCTACCAAGACATTGAATTCCGCATGCCCTCAATTAAAAAAGCTCAAAAACTGCTGCGTTGGCAGCCCCGAGTGAATTTGGAGACTTCGCTTAGAAAAACCCTGGACTACTTTTTAATGGAATCCGCCGTTACCCCCGTTACCCCCGCTACCGCCAACTTTTCTTAAAAACTCTGGCCATGAAACCAGTGAAATTAGCGTTAAAAGTGGACGTGGACACTTATGAAGGCATGCGGTTGGGCGTGCCTAAACTATTAGCTCTGTTCCAAAAATTAGATATTAAAGCCGCCTTTTATATTCCCTTTGGACCGGACGAATCGGGCAAAGCCATCTTCCGGATTTTTAAAAAACCTGGGTTTTTAACTAAAATGTTTCGCACCAATCCCGTTAAACTCTACGGCATTAAAACTATGCTGCGGGGCACGCTTTTGCCTGCCCCCTGTATTGGCTCTTCTTTTCCAGAAATCGCCAAAGAAGTTATCCGGCAGGGCCATGAGTTGGGAATTCACGGCTACAACCACGTGGAATGGCAGGACCATCTTTTAGAGATGACGCCGGAAGCTGTCCGTGGTCACGTGGAAGAAGGCGTGCGGGCCTACACGAAAGCAATTGGCGAGCCGCCGCGTTGTTTTGCCGCCCCAGCCTGGCTAAGCTCGCCAACGAGCTTTAAAATACTGGATGAATTTAATTTTGACTACGCTTCCGACACGCGCGGAAACTACCCGTTTTATCCGCGCATGGGGTACCAAACTTTTAAAACCCTGCAAATGCCTTCCACTCTTCCCACTTTAGACGAACTTTTAGGCGCTGCGGGAGCAAACGATGCCAACGTTCACACCGCTTTAAACCTTTGTCTCGAACAGTCGAACCTTTCGCTGCACGTTCACTCCATTCACACAGAAGTAGAAGGAGGCGCCCTGTTCTCAGTTTTTAACGATTGGGTCCTAGGACTAAAAAATGCAGGGGTCAGCTTCGTTCGACTGGGAGACGAAGCCGCCCAATGTAGAACCGATCCCCGGAACATTCCGATATGTCTGGTGGCCTTAGACAAACTGCCGGGCCGCGCCGGCTTAGTGGCCTGCCAAAAAACAGACCTTGCCGGAACTTAAATGAAAGAGTTGCGCGCCATCCTCGCTCAGCAGGCTTTGGACCAAGGGCCCCTCCCTTTTTCCGATTTTATGCAGGCCGCGCTCTACCACGAAAAATACGGCTACTATACCTCTCAAGACACGAGCGCAGATTTCTATACCAACGCGGACGTGGGGGAAATATTCGCTAAAATTCTGGCCCGCTACTTTTACAAACAGGCTCAGCAAATGTTTGCTTCTTCCCAAGAGATAACCTTAGTAGAGTTAGGCGCAGGGACCGGTAAACTAGGCGGAGATATCGTAGGTTGCCTATTAGCTGAATTTCCGGACTTTGAAAAACGTTTTTGCTACATCGGCGTAGAAACCAGCGCTCGGCGCCGCGCTTTAGCCGAAACCGAAAATGCCGCGCTCTCCGGGCACATGCGCTTTAGTTCGGAGTATGATTTTCCAGTGAACGCGATCTCGGGCATTATTTTTTCCAACGAATTTTTTGACGCTTTACCTTTCCACCGCATCCGCAACTACAATGGAATTTTAGAGGAAATTTATATAAATGAATCGCTAGAAGAAGTGGCGCTTACGCCCAGACTTGAGGTTCGCGACTACCTTTCATGGATCGGTCGTATTCCACCTGAAAACGCCATAGGAGAAGCGCACCTGGCTTGCCGCGAATGGCTAAGAAAGATTGCAATGAGCTTAAAAAAAGGTTTGATCCTTTCAATTGACTACGGTTATGAATCTCATGAGCTTTATAGCCAAACGCGCCCTTTAGGAACCGCGCTCTGCCACTACCGTCACCAAACGAACCGCGAATTTTATGCCCGGATTGGAGAACAAGATATCACCGCTCAGGTTAATTTTAGCGCACTGATCCAGGAAGGATCTACGCATGGCCTTTTGAATCGTCCGTTGAAAACCCAATCCGCATTTTTACTGGAACACGGGTTAATCGACTTTGTCAAAGCAGTGGACAAAAGTCCAGATCCCAGACACAAGTTAAAGATGTCCTCTGCCATTAAAAGCTTAATCCATCCCGAAGGCATGGGGGGAATCTTTAAAGTGCTCGAGCAGCTAAAAAGCTGAAATCTCAAAGCGTTTGACCTCTCCTTTATAATTTTGTAAAAATTAGAAAATGCGAATATCAGACATTTATCACAATCAAAACTTAAAAAATAAAGAAAAGCGTTTACCGTCTAACATCGCTGCGGCGCCAACGCGCGTTTCAACTGAAAAGCCCTCTACTTCCCGGCTGTTGAGCCCAACTCCGACCTCTGATCGCTATGTGTTTAACGTCCAAGCCGGCCAAACGGCAAAAAGGACTTACGGGTTGCTCATTAGACTCGCGCGCACCCTTTTAACCGGACTGGGCAAAAACCCGGTAGAACTCCCGGACTTAGACGCCATTTGCGAACAGATTGACCAACTCCTCGAAGGGATCCAATCTAACCCGGCCAGGATCCTAGAGTTCGTTGACCGGAATACGCCCAACGACTATTTGCCCGGACATATTGTCAACGTCACGATACTATCCATGTCCGTTGCTTGCCACCTGCGCTGGCCGCTAGCCGTTCAGCGCGGCATTGGGTTGGGAGCCTTGTTTCATGACGCTGGTCTGGTATTTCATCGTCCGCACTATGCTTCTGAAAAAACCTTGACCGCTGCGGAAAAACAGATCCTGCGCAAATTTCCGGAAGAGGGGATGCAATTGATCAAACTATTTGTAGCCTCCTTGTCGCCTGAAGCTAAAAAAATAGTGGAAAATGTTGTAATACAATCCCAAGAGCGCATATCCGGGGAAGGCCACCCCAGCCGGCTTGCCGGTGACCAAGTCTCCCGGGAGGCCCAAGTGGTGGGCTTGTGCGACACCTATGAGGCGATCAGCCATCCTCGCCCTTACCGCGCGCACAAGCTGCCGCACGAAACCCTGATCTATTTAATCGAGCTTTCCGGCATTCAGTTTGACGGCTCGCTGATTAAAGCGCTATGGGAAACCCTCTCGCTTTTTCCTCCCGGCAGCTACGTTCAGTTGAGCAGTTCGGAAGTGGCGCGGGTGATAGACTTAAATCCTGACCTGCCCACCCGCCCGGTGGTCCAAACGATATTAAATGCAAAGTTAGAGCCCATGACGGACCGGCAAACCCTGGACCTTGCGCGTTTGCCGCAAATTTCCATTACCAGAGCTGTCAACGAACTGACTTTAAAAATACCGGACAAAAAGTTTTTAATTGAATTGCGCGCCCAGAAATGGTGGGTACAATAAGTCAGGCAAGAAGGAGGATAAAACCATGACCGAACAAAAGAGAGGAAATGGTTGTACCAAGGAGTTATAAGATAAAACCATGACCGAACTATTTAAAGACTACACCTTTTGGATTGGAGCGGCCTTATTTCTATTTTCGGTGGCGGGCATCCTTTTTATTTTGCGCACTTTGAATAAGGAAGAAGACAAGGTCTCATTTTTTCCAACGCCGGAACCCTCTTTGAACCTATCTCGACACGCAGAGCCGCCGCCCCCTTCGCTTGTCCGCGCTCCGTTGCCCGGAACACTGC
The DNA here is from genome assembly GCA_023249835.1 of Elusimicrobiota bacterium. Taxonomy (GTDB): domain Bacteria; phylum Elusimicrobiota; class Elusimicrobia; order 2-02-FULL-39-32; family 2-02-FULL-39-32; genus JAHFBY01. The sequence goes on from JAHFBY010000220.1 coordinate 3,664, forward strand.
CGCAATTCACCCCGCGAGTGGATTCGACGATGGACATTATAAAAGAAACCGCTGCTGAAAAACATGCTCCGGCGCCGGCAAATATCACTCTACAGTTAGCTCGGATTGAAAACCAATTGGAAAAGATTAACGCGGGACTCTTGGCGCGCGAAAAAAATGAGGGTGCAGGAGAACTGCGCGCAATCCTGGAATCGCTTAAAAAAAACGGGCCCGGCAGCAACGCCCAAGAAATAGACGAAATTAAAATGAAAGTGGACAAAATCTACCAAGTGCTGAAATCTTTTTCCGGATCAGAATAAAATGCTTTTGAACCGTGGCATCTTAATGGCGCTTTTAGCTTTGGACCTGATCGTTTTAGGATCCTCCGGTTACCTCATGTGGGAACGAATAAAAAAACATACTTTTTCCTCATTGGTCCCAACTTTAAGTTTGCCGGAAAAACCACCTTTGGCTGCGGACCCTCGACCCCCTGCAGCGACGCAGACGCCAATGGAAAAAGAACCGAACCTGGAAATTAACTCACTGCCGGCGGCTAAAGAGGTTAAGAGCCAATCCCGAATGATCCTATTTAAATACCGTGACTCGGTTCCCAAAAAAGTGATGGTGACCGGAGAGTTCAACCGCTGGAAACCCGCTGCCTTAAAAAAAAACAAGCAGTACGTCTGGTCCATAACTTTAAAAATAATGCCGGGCAGTTACGCCTATAACTTCATAGTTGACAACCGCATGA
>JAHFBY010000221.1 GCA_023249835.1 Elusimicrobiota bacterium
GATCAAAGGTTCAGGCAGGTTCATCAATTGGTCTGCTGGGTTCCGGTTTAAAATGGGTCCTTTAGCGAGGCGCACTGTCTCCACGCTGCCATAGGGAGCAATGCGTTCAGAGAACGATGCGGGAAGAACTTCTTCGGATCCGGACCGACGGATCACGGCATTGCTGATCTTTAGCGCATTTTTTAAATTAGCGATAACATCTTCTCTGGAGGAACCGAGTAAACCGGACGGTCCTTCCCCAGCGCCATCTAAAACCGATAGCGAGCTTTCCGCTTTGGCTAACTGGATAGCGGCGCGGGAACTATTTTTTTTTGCTAAAACGCGGGATCCGGGCGCAATTGCTTGGGCGTATGGGGAAAAAATCAGGGAAAAGAAAAAAGAAAATAGAACTACAATCCGGACTACGGGTAAGAACGCAAACGGGGGTTTTGCTTTCATATGCTCTCCTTGTTTAGTTAATGGCTTTTTGCGCTTTACCCCCGTCAAATAGAGCGCACGGCCATTAAGAACTACCTATATTTTACTACTAAAGTCAACTTTTTGATGTAACAAAAATGTAAAGTTTTTTATTGCCTTGGGACATGTTACGGAGCGCTATAATAAGAATGTTGGCGGCGTGTATCCCTGAAATTTGACTTGGCTGTTGCGCCATGCTACAATTTTTAATCCTTTCCATTATCCTTCAGATTCAGTCGCGAGGCAAAGGTTAAAAATATAATGAATTGTAGAAGTAAATTAAATATTTTCAGTATTGGGTTGGCCTTGGCCACCTGGCTGCTCATTATTGCGGGGGCTTCAGTGACTTCCACGGGGTCAGGTTTGGCTGTGCCGGATTGGCCGCTTTCTTATGGCCAATGGTTTCCGCGCATGGCGGGCGGCGTTCTTTTTGAGCATGGTCATCGTCTGATTGCGGGCACAGTGGCCGGCTTAACCATTGTCTTTGCATTTTGCCTTTGGCGTTTTGAACGCCGGGGTTGGGTCCTGCGTCTGGGATATTTCTCTGTCCTAGTCGTTTTATTGCAGGCTCTTTTGGGAGGGTTAACCGTGCTTTACTCCCTGCCGCCGGTTATTTCCATTGCGCACGCTATTTTAGGACAAACCTTTTTCTGTTTGGTAGTGAGCCTCGCGCTTTTTACTTCTCCGGAGTGGCAGGCGGATAAGGACAGAGCAGTGGGAACTCCTGGTCAAATAGAGCTTTTTTCTATTTTGAGCGGTATTTCGGTCCTGGTCCTATACTGTCAGCTTGTGGCCGGAGCTCGGCTGCGGCATGGCGGGGGTACGGGCGCTTTAAATCTTCATATCGGCGGAGCGGTCTGCGTGGTAGCCGCACTCTTAACCCTCTTTTTAATCGTGCAAACCTGGTTTTCAAGGCATAAGCCATTTGTGCGGCTGACGCAAGCGCAAGTCGGTTTATTGATCATGCAAATAAACCTCGGCCTTGCTTCCTTGTTTCCTTATAAGCTCGGATGGCTGCTGAGTTTGCCGGGAATTTATCCGGCAATCTTGTCCGTGCACGTGGCCGTGGGCGCAGGGCTCTTGGCGTTGACGCTCATTTTGGCGCTCTTAGCCTGGCAATTGCGCCATCCTTTTTCATGCATATAAACGATTACTGGACTTTAGGCAAACCCGGCATAATGTCCGCGGTATTGCTGACCACTGTGGCGGGTTTTAGTATGGCTGCTCCGGGGATAGACTGGAGGTTGCTTTTGCACACGTTGACGGGCACGGCCCTGGTTTCCATGGGAGCGGGTTCGCTCAATATGCTGCTCGAAATAGAAATTGACCGCAGGATGACCCGCACCATGAACCGGCCATTGCCTTCGCGCCGGATAACAGCTAAGGGCGCTTTTTGCTTTGGCGCGCTCTGTTCCATCTTAGGGTTGACGCAACTTTATTTGTACGCGCACGCGGCCGCAACCATTTTTGCGGGTTTAAGTTTGTTTATTTATTTGGCGCTTTATACCCCGCTTAAAAAAATTACTCCTTATTGTACAGTGGTGGGCGCGATCAGCGGCGCGCTGCCTCCTTTGATCGGATGGTCAGCGGTCACCGGTTCTTTGGGCGCGGGCGCGTGGATGCTTTTTGCCGTCTTATTCGTTTGGCAGTTCCCGCACCTTTTGGCGTTAGCGTGGATGTACCAGGACGATTATCAAAAAAGCGGTATCCTGCTATTGCCCCAAAACGACGAGGACGGATTAAAAGCCGGACGCATCGCGTTTTATTCTTCATTGTTATTGGCGGCGATTAGTTTGGTCCCCTATTTGACATCCCTAGCCGGGATTGTTTATCTTATGGGAGCCGTGGCCGGCGGTTTAGTCCTGATTATGATGAGCCACCGTTTTTTAGTGGCGCGCACTAAAGAGTCGGCCAAAGGTTTATTTTTAGCCTCGGTCTCTTATGTCCCATTATTAACTTTATGTTTACTGATTGCCCAGAGCGCCCCGTAATGACAGCTTCCATTCCTTGTGCTATTGCCATAGAAGGGATAAAGTTCCGCTATCCAAAAGCTAAAACCTTGGCCCTCAATAACGTTAATTTTTCGGTAAATAAGGGTGAAATCTTTGGGCTTTTAGGTCCCAACGGCGGGGGCAAGAGCACATTATTTAAATTGCTCTCCACAGCCGTTATCCCTTCTGAAGGAACCATTCGCTTAAATGGCAAAAATCCTTTTATGCCCAACGGAGGCCTTCGCCATGAGTTGGGAGTTATTTTTCAGTCCCCAAGTTTGGATTCAAAGCTTACGGTGATGGAAAATTTGGTTTACCAGTCCCTGCTCTATGGACTAACCGGCAGCTCAATGCAGCAAAGGATTCAAGAGCTTTTGAAGCGTTTTAAACTATTAGAAAAAACTAATGAATATGCCGGCACGCTTTCCGGCGGGCTGCAGCGGAGAGTTGAAATCATTAAGGCTTTACTGCACGATCCGCAAATCATCCTGATGGATGAACCTTCTACCGGTCTAGACCCGCTCGCGCGCATTGATTTGTGGAACGTCATTAAAGAACTTAAAGAATCGGGTAAAACAATTCTATTAACGACTCACCTCATGGAAGAGGCGGAACGGTGTGACCAGCTTGCGATTATGCATCAAGGGGAACTGGTGGCGAAAGGATCGCCGCAAACTTTAAAGGAAGAGGTGGGCGGGGACGTCCTCACCCTAACCGCCAGAGAACCGGAAACGCTGCGCCAAAAGATTGAATCCGATTTAGGTCTAAAAGTCTCGATTGTAGATTTTGCAGTGCGCATTGAAACCCAGCAAGGGGAAAGCGATATCCCCCGGCTAATGGCTGTTTGCGGCAGTGAGATCTTAACTTTAACTTTAAGCAAACCTACCTTAGAAGATGTTTTTATTCGCCGGACCGGTCACAAGTTTAGTTAAACATGAAACATAACCAGGAGTTCTTTTGGCCCGCATATTCCTTGTGCAAACGCGAAGTGGTTCGTTTTTTTCGCCAGAGGAGCCGCGTCATTGGCGCAATTGTTCCGCCTTTGGTTTTTTGGTTTTTGATTGGCTCTGGCTTGGGGAACTCGTTCCGCGGATCGAATTATTTGATTTATCTTTTTCCCGGAACCTTGGTCATGATCGTGCTGTTTACCGCGATATTTTCCACGATATCGATTATTGAAGACCGGAGAGAAGGTTTTTTGCAGTCGGTGTTAGTGGCGCCCATTGCTCCTGCCAGCGTTGCCCTGGGTAAAATTTTGGGCGGGGCTATGATCGCGTTTTTACAGAGCATGATTTTCGTTATAATTGCGCCGATGTTAGGCGCTTCATTTACGTTTTTAGGTTTTGTTTTTTTGTTGGCCATTTTGTTTTTAAGCGCGTTCGGTTTGACCGGACTGGGTTTTTTAATCGCTTGGAAAATGGATTCCACTCAAGGGTTTCATTCCGTTATGAACTTATTTCTTATGCCCATGTGGTTTTTGTCAGGATCTTTGTTTCCTGTGGAAGGCGCGCCCATGTGGCTTAAATGCGTCATGTTATTTAATCCGTTAACCTATAGCGTGACCGCGGTGCGCATGGGCCTATTTTCGGGCAATTTCATAGTTTTGCGGTCCTGGCCCGGACCGCTTTTTTGTTTGGCGGTAAGCTTGCTTTTTTGCGCCGTTACGTTTTCAGCGGCAGTTCTTAGCTGCTCAAAAAAAACAATAGGAGAAAATATCCTATGATCGCAAATGAAGAAAAAATGCCGCGTTTAGAAGAACTAACTTATGACGAAGTCAACGCCGTCTTGATGCATAAATGGTATTTGAGCCAAAAAGAAAAAAGAGATGTAGGCATGGAATATGCCAAGGCCGATTTTTTTATGCATCACGCCGCGGCTTGGCGCAAGAAAAAGATTGAAGCTGACAACGCGGAGCAAAAAAAAGAGATTGAAAAGCATAAGT
>JAHFBY010000222.1 GCA_023249835.1 Elusimicrobiota bacterium
GCGTTTAAACAGATTTGACGCTTTCCATCGGGCAAGGTTTGAGCGCGGGCTAAGGCAGTGGTAAGCCAGCTCACCATTTGCCGGCTATTTTCATCTCCGTTCGCGTTGCGGACAATGAAGAGCCCGCCGTGCGTTATCATCTGCAGAAGAGGAATGGCATAGTTCCCTTGCTCGTCCGGATCGCTCGTCTTGATGATGGCGCCGTTAGCGTCCGTGGTTAAACTTCCGCTCCATTCTGCCAATTGCCGGCTCGTGTTCATCTCCATGCTATAGATATCTTTGGTTAGGGCAATCTCACGCAAAAATCCTTCGCTGTCAGAATCTGCCGGCGCAATGATCTGCACCATTCTATTCGTGTCAAAACTCGCTTGGATCTTTGTTTGCGCCTCAGCCAAGGCGAGCGCGGGAAGTTCGATGGGCTCCTCCTCCTTTGTTAAGGAGAGCGTCACTTGGCGGGAACGTTCTGCTCCGGACCAATTAGACTCTTCGCGGCTCACGAAGAGGATGTGAGCATTGTCCGGCAGGAATATCGGTTCGCGCGATCCGTTTAAAAAGATCTTTCGGCTCTGTAGGATTTCGTTTAACGCCACAATGGTTTGGGCTGGAATATTGTCCGCGTTTTCCAGGATCAAGATATGTTGGCGCGATGCGTCCAACTTTGCGCGGCTTGCCAAGCCGAGGAGGCTGCCCATGGCATTGGGAAAACCCGACGCGTTCATGCCAAAGGCCGTGGAACCGATGAGCGCTTCCGCATCTATCTCCCGGGTCATGGCTTCGGTTTCAAAGGCGTAATTCTGGAGCCAACCGGTAAAAGCTCCGGGCCAGTCTCTGCTGTTGCCGGCCTTGATGTGCAGGGTCCGCTGCTTATGGATCATCTGCTCTTCCATAAACCGGATCGATTCTTCGGGTGTTGACAGAGGTTCCAGGTCAACCGTGTCAGTGAAGGAGGGATAAATTTTTTGCAATGATTTAAGTAAAAACTTAGAACATTTTTGCCTTTGTTCTAAGGAACTCCAGCGCAGGACCAAATGGTTACGCAACGCTTGGGCTAAAGCTTTATTAGGGTTCGCGCTCGATTGCACGTCTTGGAGGATAAATTTAAAATCGCGCAGGGTAAAGATCACGGATTCCTTATTCTCGGAAAATTGGTCGGCAAACTCCCAGTAAGTCTGCGCTGCGTTACGCGCAAGCGAGCCATATTCTTTGGGCAGATAAAATAAAGCGAACTCTTCTAAATCAGAAATAGTCTGCTCTTTTTCCCGTTGCCTTTGGTTTTGGTCTGGAGCAAAGAGGTCGGGGAGCAGGGCTTTGCGGACTTTACTTAAAAACGAGTCGTGGAATTGGCCGCGCGCCGCGTAGTTGGCGGAGTTGCCGTCCATAACGATGAAAAAGTTTGGAGAGATCTTAATCTGATAGGGCGGTGCGCCGTCTGGAACCGGCACTTCGCTTAAGGTAATGTAGTGGAATCCGTCCGCTTCTGGGGGGGCGTTTAAGATATCTTGAATCTGTTCCAGCCAACGGGGCAGCTTGGGTGTTCCGTCTGGACCCAAGGTAACGTTGATCTCGCCCAAAGAAAGGATGCCGCCTCTTTCTAAAATGGATTTAAATCCGGTGGCGTCATTAAAGACCGGGTGTTTTTTCATGTTCATTTGCCAAGAACCAATGAGGTCGGAGAGTTCCATCACGGGGCTGCCCCAGAAATCTTGTCCGGTTAAGCGGGCGTAAGCGCCGATCACATAGGTTTTGCCAATGCCCGAAGCGCCTTCCAGGATCAGCATTTTTTCTTTGTTGTCGCGGGCATTCTGGATTTGGCTTAAGATCCGTAAGGTGAAGCGGGTTAAGGCCACGTCCGCATTTTGACTGAGCTCTTTTTGCCAGAGCGCGGGGTCTGGGCGCGATTGGGGGCTCACCAATCCTTTGGCTAAGGGGATTCTAGGTCCGTCGGGCAAAACAAGAAAGGTTACTCCTTCTTCGTCAACCAAGCTCATGTCTTTTTCTTCACCATCCGTTAAGTCTCGGTTTGTGTTGGGCGTCGCGTCGTTATCTTCAGACCAGGCTTTGACCATGACGCGGTCGTTGAACGAGGGGTCCTTTAAATCCATGCCTGCTTGCATTGTGAAGATGAACTGGAAGTTGGGGGGAAGTTCCACGCGCTCTTTGATCTCAGCGACTTCTTGCCAGCGCGTGTTCTCTAAAAGCGATTGGATCTGTGCGGTGATGTCTGGCATGGATTCCAGAGACTTGATGATAAAGATAAATTTCTTAGGCTCCCGGTCCTCTCTTTGGGCTCGTTCCCATTCAATATTGGCTTCTTTAATGTGGTTATAGAGCGCCGCGTAACCTTGGGTAAGGTTTCCATTAGCGTCGGTCACCATATGTCCAAAGAGCGTGCCCTCGTTGGTGTAAAGGGTGTTCGATGCTGTTTCATCTTTGAGCGATTTAAGGAGTTGGGTGTCGCGTCCCTCCTCCACCACAAAGAGCACGTGTTCTTGGGAGTGGAGAGCCCGTTTTACAATGTTTTGGGGCAAACTTGCAGCGGGCGGGGTATCCGCTCTGTAGTATTCCGGAAAAGAGCGTTGAAGGATCTTTTGCCAGCGGTGCTTTTGGTCTGTGTCCATTAGGATTTGGTCGCCATAGTGTTGCTGCGCGGCAAAGGCAATGGCTTGACTTAAAGCATAGGGGGAGTTCCCCTGTTCAATAAGGTTTCCTAGAGTTTTAACTAATGTTTGGGCAAAACGCGCTTTTTCACGTTCCGAACCGACCCAAGCGCGGGATTCCGGGAACTCTTTCCAGATATTAGTGACTAACTGTTCCCAACCTTCAATGATGTTAAAAGCAGAGATGGTCTGGACGTGAAGTTCCGGCATGAACGCGGAGATTTGGGGTATGAGCTGGTTTAAATTGAGGTGAAAAGCGTCTAATTGGGCGGGTATATGGGGCAGAGCTAAATCTGTATACGCGATACGGGTAAAGAGTCGCCCCAGTTGTAAGGTGGCGTTCCATTGTTCATGGGTCATTGAATGATGGCGGTGTGCGAGGCACCAGAGAGTAGCGCTAAGGATTTCACCGGCAAATCCAATGAGGTTAGGCTCCGGGTTTAGGCTCCACGCGCTTACCCAATCGCGGAGCAGGGTATTTTCCGCGCTTGCGTTTGGCCCATTTTTAAGTATATCTTGCCATTGGCTGTTTAATGAACCCTGTTTTTGGGCCAGGATCGCAAGAATTTTATGGATTGCTGTGCGCGCAGAATCAAGGACGCCTTCCGGCAATTTAAAAGTGAGCGTCATGCCAAAAATTTCGCCGGTTAAAAGATTGCTTTGCGCAATGTCAGGTGAAACGTTGTTTTGTTTAGGGCTGGCCAGCACTTCAAGAGGAACGTTCCCAGACGGAGTTCTAAGATTGAAATGAAAACGGAAAGAACCTGCTTCGTGTTCTACGGACTGCTCCATAGATCCAAACCGTTCTTGGTCAAAGGCGCTCAAGTCTTTATACCATTGGCGCAGCTCCCGAGAAAGTTCCGCGTCTGACTTCTCTCCTTTAACGTTTTCGCCAACGAATTTCAACATTTGCGAAACTCCGCGCAATACCGGCGCGCTGGGGGGCTCTGTGCCCATGAACGCTCCGGCGGTGTTACGTTCCGGAGAGAGCATGATGGTCGTTTGAGTAAATAGCTTTTCAATGGGCAGTTTTTCGCGAGTGAATACGTTTAGGTATTCCGTGCCTTCGCCGGTTACTTTTTCCAGGCGCGGGGTAACCACTACGTAAGCAACATTTTTTGCGCGCAAAATCTCGGTGATGCCGGAAGTGTGGAACCCGCCGGTTATAAGGACTGAAGGTCCGCCGGAGATTTGCAAGAGGTTATCAACTAAGGAACTATTTCGTGCCAAGGCCGCTTCGTTAAACGCTGCAAATGGAGGAAGCAAGGAAACTAATTCTTTTATCTCCGCTGTAGGATTTAAGGGGAAATCATTTAATTGATATTCTTTCCATTCGTTCGGGCTGAGTTTAAAGGAAACCAGTTTGGTTAGGAGTTCGGCTCTGCGAGATTGTTGATAAAGCTCCTTTTCTTGTGGAGTGCGTAACAGGGAATCAAAAACTTTATTTTCAAACGTTTGAACTTCTTTAAAAAAAATCTCCATGCGAATGCTGTCGCTTAACCGCACATAGTCAATATATTTTTTAAAGTTTGGCCAGGTATCCGATTTTAAGCCTGCGGACAAACATAACTTTTCCAGAGCAATGTAAAAATCACTGCCTTTAATTTCCCCTAATTGATAAGCCAAAGAAATCTGTTTTAACCTTGAAATCTGTTGGACAGTGAGCTTCTTAGCTAAGAATTGAATCAGTCCGCGCCGTTCTTTCTCCGCTTGTTTAAAGTTCAGGCT
>JAHFBY010000223.1:0-1670 GCA_023249835.1 Elusimicrobiota bacterium
CGTGGCTCATTTTTTTGGCGGCGGACATATCACCGACGCATTTTACACTGCATTTCGCATCTCAAACCTTTTGCGCCGACTTTTAGGGGAAGGAGCGCTATCGTCTTCTTTTATTCCGGGATTTTCGCAATCGCTTGCGCAAGGCGGCAAACAAGAAGCCCAAAAATTTTTGAGCGCTCTTTTTTCAATCTTGCTGATCGTATTATGCGCCATCACTCTGCTAGGCATACTATTTGCCTCCCACTTGACCCAAATCATCGCGCCGGGATTTCAAACTGATCCGGGCAAATTTAAACTTGCTGTCTCCTTGACCCGATGGATGTTCCCGTTTTTTATTTTTATCAGCTTGGCCGCGTTGGTGAGCGGAGTTCTGAACAGCTGCAAGCGCTTTTTTTTGTCCGCGGTAGCGCCTGCCATGCTCTCCGTGGCAGAAATTGGATTTTTATTGATTTGTATCCCGGCGGCCGCTTGGATGCATTGGAACCTAACGCAAGAAGCGCAAATCCTTGGACTTGCCATTGCGGTAGTTGCGGGAGGTGCGCTCCACTTTGCAATCCAACTTCCCATTCTCTGGAGTGAAGGGTTTACGCTAAAACTAAGCGCGGACTGGGATCAGCCGCACATCCGGCAAGTTGGCAGCTTAATGTTGCCCGCAATTTTAGGGTTATCCGTGGACCAAATAAACAGTTTTGTGGACACTGTTTGCGCGACCTATTTGACCGAAGGTTCGGTCACTGCGCTCTACAACTCTAAGCGCGTCATGCAGCTACCCTTGGCCTTATTCGGCATTTCAATTGCCAGCGTCACATTGCCGATCATCTCAGATTTAACCGCCCAAAAAAATTACGGCCAGTTCACTTTCACCATAAACCGCTCGTTGCGCATGGTCTTTTTTTTAGTCGCGCCCGCAACCTTAGGGCTCATGCTTCTATCGCGACCAATCATAACCCTGCTTTTTAAACATGGCGCCTTTGACAGTTCTGCCGCGCTATTAACTTCAAAAGCGCTTTGGGGTTACAGCCTAGGACTGATCGCCTATTCCGGAGTCAAAGTCTTAGCCAACGCTTTTTATGCGCTCAAGAGACCAAAAGTTCCGGTGCGCATCGCTGCTGGATGCATGTTCTTAAACGTGCTCCTAAATATTATTTTCATGCGCATTTGGGGGGTAATGGGTTTAGCGGTTGCCACCTCAATTTCTTCTTGGGTTAACCTCTCCTTACTCTACGCTTTCCTGCAAGCAGAGCTAAAAAAACACTCTGCTCCCAACGTTGATCAGGGCCCCGGCCTAATTAAAACCGGAATCAAAACCCTCGTCGCGAGCGCGGGCATGTCGCTTTTTGTTTATAGTTTTGATCAATATGCGCCCGGACTAAGCGCCCCCATAAGGGTGTTCGTGGCGATAGCGGGCGGAGCGCTGATCTATTTTGGCGCTGCTCGGTTATTAAAAATGGATGAACTTAAATTTATTTAAGGGAAAATAAGGTTTGGATTTAAACCACCTGCCCCACTCATTTGGAGTCTATATTATGCGCGACCAACAAGCGCGCGTGCTCTACGTAGGCAAAGCCAAAGATTTACGGAAACGGGTGGCCTCCTACTTTCGTAGGCAAGGGTTAACTCCAAAACTCCATGCTTTAACCTCTCTGGTTTCGCATATCGATTATGTGCCC
>JAHFBY010000223.1:1680-4379 GCA_023249835.1 Elusimicrobiota bacterium
CACAAAATACAACCTTTTTACAATACGGTTTGGCGTGACGACAAATCTTACCCTTACATCAAACTTACGCTGAATGAAGATTTTCCAAGAATAATTCTTACCCGCAGCAAAGTGATAGACGGATCTAAATATTACGGCCCCTATCCCAACGTATCGATCATTAAAAAACTACTCAAAACGTTATGGCAACGGAAGATCGTGCCTTTGCGTCCGTGCCGATACGCGCTGGAAACCCAGATGTGCCAAAACGAAGAGACATTGCGCAAAAGCAAACCTGCGCTTTACAAAAAGATATCTTCCTGCATTTATCTGCACACCAAAGAGTGCCCGGCTCCCTGCATCGGTCGAATCTCCCCGGAAAAATATCGCGAACTAACGCGCAACGCCGATCCATTTTTTCATGGAAAACCCCATGCGCTGCTTGAAAAATGGAAAAAAGAAATGGAACTCGCGGCGCAAAAGCTCGACTTTGAGAAAGCCCGCGAACTAAGGGACCAATGCCGGGCGCTTGCCGTTATTTCACAAAGCGTAACGCTTAAACTGGTGGACAAGGAGAGCGTTGCCGCCCAAACGTCAAACTCGCGCGCTTTGACCGAGTTAAAAGAAAGATTGAATTTGCCGCGGCCGCCTTTGCGCATTGAAGCTTTTGACATCTCCAATATCGGGTCAACCGAACCCGTCGCGTCCTTAGTCGTGTTTGAACGGGGAAAACCCTTGAAATCCGAATACCGTAAATTTAAAATTAAATCCGTGCGCGGCCAAAACGACTTTGCGATGATCGAGGAGGCGGTCTGGCGGCGCTATCAGCGGGTTTTGAGCGAAAATAAAAAGTTGCCAGACTTGATATTAATTGACGGCGGTAAAGGGCAACTTGCTGCGGCCTGCGCCAGTTTGAGCGCCTTAGAAAAAACCGGCCAAAAAAGAGCGCGCCTCCCTATTGCATCGCTTGCCAAACAACGCGAAGAAGTTTTTTTGCCTGGCAGCGCCGCTCCCGTCCTATTTACAAAAGACTCGCCCGCGCTGCACATCCTGCAATGGATTCGCGACGAGTCCCACCGTTTCGCAGTCAGTTTTCACCGTCAACGGCGGGACAAAGCAGAGTTTCGACCGGCATTATTTAATATCAAAAAAGAGCCTTGAAAATTGTTTAATTCCATGTTATATTTCATAGTAGTTGAACGATCTCTTACCATGCGCACGATTATCTCCATTTTTTTGACTATTGTTATCCTTAGCTTGGTTATGGATCCCTTGCTGGCGAGGATAGGAAAAGTTTTTTTTGTGCATGGCGGCTGGGTCAAAGGCGATATCTCGCCAAGCACGGACAAATCTAATGGCGGCAACATTATCCTTAGCCAGCCCAAAGGATCCATTTCCATCCCAAAGTCGGACATAAAAATGATCGTTTACTCTGACTCCACGGATAAAAACACCGCCAATTTCTTTAAAGCCTTTAAAAACACGCGGACCAAGACCCAACGCGCCACAAGTCCAATTCTATATGAACCCTACATCCTAGCCGCATCTGAAAAAAATAGCATGGACCCTGAACTTATTAAAGCGGTCATTAAACAGGAGTCAAATTTCAACTACAAAGACGTCTCCTCTAAAGGAGCGCAAGGGCTCATGCAATTAATGCCGGACACCGCCCGCAGGCTCGGGGTGGAAGACTCTTTTGATCCTTGGGAGAACATTCATGGCGGAACTCGATACTTGCGGATGATGTTGGAAATATTTGACGGCGACGTTGCCAAAGCCTTAGCCGCTTATAACGCGGGACCAGCGGCAGTGCAAAAATACGGGGACATTCCGCCTTACAAGGAAACTCAAGGCTATGTGCGCAAAGTGATGGAATACTACCAGCAATACCGCGGCGGCAAACTCTTCAGTTACGAAGATAAAAAAGGGACCTTAATTTTAACTGACCGTCCCTTTACCCCTTAACCAGAAATGGCTCACAACAACAAAATAAACAACGAGATGAAAAAATACCCTCAATTTTATCAGGAGGTTTGGCAAGCTTGCGCTTTAATTCCTAAGGGAGAAACCCGCACATACGGTTGGATAGCGCGCAAGATTAGCCGTCCCAATGCGTCTAGGGCAGTGGGGACAGCTTTAGCAAAAAACCCGTTCGCCCCGATAATTCCCTGTCACCGCGTGATCCGATCCGATGGGAAAATGGGCGGATACTCAGGCGCCGGGGGAATTACAAAAAAAAGAGCGCTCTTAGCGCGAGAATCAAAAAAACTGAAAGAAGCCAATTGACAAAAAAATAATGAAGTGTTATATTCTTTGTAACAATATTTTAGTTTTGCATCATGAACAATAAAACCAAGAAACATGACAGTATTGTTAAGTTTAAAAGTTTAGTTAAGCCAGGTTTATTCGCGCGCAGCGGAAAAATTTGGCTTTTTTTATTTAGCTGAACTTTTAGCTGAACGGTCCGTTGTCCTTGGTTAATTTACATTAAGAGGTGAATTGCCGGTGAAAGGAAAAGTTAAATGGTTTAGCGATCAGAAGGGATATGGCTTCATTGCCAAAGACGACGGTTCCGGAGACGTATTCGTGCTCTTTTCATCTGTTGGCGGAGACGGATTCAAAACTTTAGCGGAAGGCGAAGCCGTGGAATTTGAAATCGTAGATTCAGATAAAGGCCCTAAGGCCGCAAACGTTGTTAAAGTAAAGTAAACTCCAGCGCA
>JAHFBY010000224.1 GCA_023249835.1 Elusimicrobiota bacterium
CTTGCGCGCAGTCTTTGGGCATTAAAACAAGTGAAATTGCTTATATAGGCGACGATTTAGTTGACTTAGAGCCCTTAAAAAACTGCGGGTTCTCGGTTTGTCCTCCGGAATCGCATTTGCTGCTTAAGAAAGTGTGCCACTATCAAACCAAGACTTCCGCCGGTAAAGGAGTGGCAAGAGAAGTGATCGAAATGATTTTGGAAGCCAAAGGAAAATTGAAAGAGACGATCGCAAAATTTTGTCTGCTGTTGTTGGTCGGAATATTTCTTAGCGGCTGCTACGGTTCGCAAAAACAAACTGCGCAGGCGACCGAAGTTCCAGACCAGTGGGTGGAGAACTTTACTATCACCGAAACTAAAAGCGGGGTTCCGGTGTGGATATTGGATTCGGAAAATGCGCAAGTTTTCAACAAGGAACAAAAGGTCGTTTTAGATAATATCCGCATAAAGTTCATGAACCCCGCCGGGGTAAAGGGCAAACAGTCGCGCGCCAGCTTAATGCTCGCCAAAGCGGCCCAAACTTTGGCGGCTCGCATGAGCGCGCCTAAGGGCAAGGTCAATACATTAAACAACGACCTTACCGCCTGGGGAGGAGTGGAAGTTTTGACCCAGGACGGCAGCAAACTCTACGCGCAAGACCTCACATATTCAACGGCCCGGCAAAAAATTTTCACGGAAAGCCCGGTAAAAATTGTTCGCAAAGATTCCATCCTCATGGGCGAAGGAATGGAAGCCACGCCCGACCTTTCCCAAGTAAAAGTGTTTAAACACCGTTCAGAAATCTATCCTAAACAGCTTGAGTCCCGATAACATTAGATTTTATTGCGCGTTATCTATTGTGTTTTTACTTGGCGGTGGCGCGCGCGCGGAAAGCGAACGCAATAAAATTGAGCGCGGACCTTTGCGGATATCCGCGGATGAAACCGTGTCTTTGGAACGGGGCAAAATTATTGAAGCCAAAGGCAACGTTTTGGTGCATTATGATATGGATTCGGGCGATTTAATTAGTTCAGAATCTGATTTTGCGCGCTATACCGAAAAAGGCTATGAAGGGGAAATTTGGGGTCATCCCAGGGCCTGGTGGTTCCGTAAAGATCCAAACAATCCCAAAACCACTCTTACTGCGGAGCGCGTGCATTTAGATATCAAACAATCTCAGTTGCGCGCTACCGGCCATGTGCGAGTAGAGCAGGGGTCCAGCACTTTAAAGGCCCAAGAGGTCGTTTACGATAACGAAAAAAAAATAATTACGGCCACGGGCAAGCGTCCGGTTTTTGAAATTGAACAAAAAGATCAAAACACTTTGATCAGCGCAGAAAAAATCATAGCTTTGGTCAACGATAAACAGATCCGTTTTACGGATCGGGTAAAGGGCCGAGTATTGATGAGCCCTGAGAATTTAGAGAAGAACTAGAAACTAAAAAATATGAAACTAGTTGCCGAAGGATTAAAAAAAGCATACCACCACCGTCCGGTGGTGGACGGCGTTGAACTAAACGTATCGAGTGGGGAGATCGTAGGTTTGTTGGGCCCCAACGGCGCGGGCAAGACCACGACGTTTTATATGGTGGTGGGGCTGGTGCGACCCGAAAGTGGACGGGTTTTAATGGACGCCCGCGATATTTCACAAATGCCGATGTATCAAAGGGCGCGCTTAGGCATTGGCTATTTGCCGCAGGAACCTTCTATTTTTCGGAAATTGAGCGTGGAAGATAACCTCAAAATTATTTTGGAAACATTTCCCCTTTCCAAAATAGATCAAGCCAAGCGCTCAGAGGAACTGCTTAGCGAGCTAGGGCTCTTGGAACGGAAAGGTCAAATTGCGGCCACATTGTCGGGCGGAGAAAAGCGGCGGTTAGAAATATGCCGGGTGCTTTTGTCGGATCCAAAATTCCTTTTGTTGGACGAACCTTTTGTTGGGATTGATCCTATGACGGTCACTGATTTGCAGGATATTTTAAGCCGCCTGAAAAATAAAGGGCTGGGAATTTTAATCACGGACCATAACGTGCGCGAAACGCTGAGGATCATTGACCGCGCCTATATTATTTATCAAGGCAAAGTGTTGCTGGAAGGCGACGGCCAAGCGCTTTTAGAGAGTCCGGAAGCGCGGCGCGTTTATTTGGGCCAGCAATTTCAAATATAAAATTGGAGTCCATTTTAAAAAACATTGACAGATTAAGGTGAGTTAATATAGAATGTTGTATTCATGGAACTCAATATTCGCGCAAGACATTTAAATTTAACCTCGGCCTTATCCAGCTACGTTCACAAAAAAGTTGAAAAAGCCCAAAGATATTTTGATTCAATAATTTGGGCGCAAGTCATTTTGGCGGTGGAAAAACACAGACATACCGCTGAGATCGTGGTCCACACTCCCGGCAACACTTTTCGAACCTTGGGGGAATCCGAGGACCTTTATGCTGCAATTGACATCGCTGCGCACAAGCTTGACTTGCATATGGTCAAAGCCAAGGAAAAACAAAAAGGCCACCGCCCAAAAAATCAGTTAGAAGTTAATCAGGAAGTTCTCCCGGTTAAAAAAGCTAATCGCTCAAAATCAGAAAAATCACTTTTAGAAAAAGAAATGGAAACTGTTCCCCAACTGGTGAGCGAGGTGGATCGGGTCGCATTGGAATCAAAAACATTGGCAAAGGCCATTAAAGAGATCGAGGCCAACGGCGCCGCGTTCAATTTTTTTATTAATAATCAAAATAACCGCATCAGCCTTTTGTACCGAAAAGCCGGCAAAGAATTCGGCCTGATTGAATTGGACTGAGTGTATTCTGAGATAAGGAGAGAGCGTGAACAAAGATTCAGGCGTAAATATTTTAGAGTTTCTTCCCGAATCAGCCATTGTGGTTGATCTTAAAAGTCAAAATAAAAAAGAGGTTTTAAAAGAGCTGGTCAAAATTTTAGATGAAGCGCATTCCGTCCGTAAACCGGAACAAATTTTAGACGCGTTGCACGAACGGGAAGAACTAGGGTCCACCGGCATTGGCCAAGGAATTGCCATCCCCCACGGTAAATCGGAATGCATAAACCACGTGATCGCGGCTTTAGGCATATCTAAAAAAGGCATTGAGTTCGACGCTTTGGACGGCGAGTCTGTTTATTTGTTTTTTGTTTTGCTGGCCCCCACTAATGCTTCCGGCGTGCATTTAAAAATATTGGCAAAAATCTCCCGATTGCTTAAAGATAAGTTTTTTAGGCAGGCTCTTCGCGAATCTAAAAGTTCCGAAGACGTTCTCAAACTCATCAAAGAAGAAAACGAATACTAATCTCCTAAACCTATGCCGTTGACAGTGCAGGACTTGCTTAAAGATCGTTGTCAGGACCTGCAGTTTGAATTAATTGCCGGATCCAAAGGACAAACTCGTTTAATATCTGTTTCGGAAATTAATCGTCCGGGACTGGCTTTGGGCGGTTTTTTTGATAATTTTCGTTGGGAACGAGTGCAGGTGATTGGCCGCGGCGAACAGGCGTATATCAATCAGGTTACGTTAAAGAAGTCCAAGGAATCTTTGCGGGAATTTTTTAAGTTCGGTATTCCTTGCATGGTGTTGACCCACCACGCCGAACCGCAGCCTGAACTTGTTCAGTATGCGGAAGAATTTCAAGTTCCTCTTTTATTAACCAGTCTGGCCACAGCGCCTTTAATCGCGGAACTTTCCAGCTATTTAGAGGAGAAGTTGTCTCCGGCGATCACGGTACACGGGGTTTTGGTGGACATCTATGGGTTGGGAGTCTTGATCACCGGAGATTCCGGGATTGGCAAGTCTGAATGCGCATTGGAGTTGGTTAAGCGCGGACACTTGCTCGTGGCTGACGATGTTGTGCGCGTGCAATATTTGCCCGGCGGGGTGTTGAACGGTAAACCGGTGAACGAAATGGTTCGCCATTTAATGGAAGTTCGGGGGTTGGGAATAATCAACGTCAAAGAACTTTTCGGCGTGAGCGCGATACTTGATTCCAGCCGCATTGGGTTAACGGTCCATCTTGAGTTGTGGGACAATTCCAAGGAGTTTGACCGCATGGGGATGGAAGATCATTTTGTGGAAATGATTGGGGTTAGAGTTCCGCGCATTACGCTGCCGGTTCGCCCGGGAAGGAACTTGGCAATTTTAATCGAAGTGGCGGCGCTTTATGAACGGTTAAAAGAGCGGGGCATTAATACGGCTCAGCAAATTGAAGCGAGCTTGCTCAGTAAAATGGGAGATCCCGCGCTAGAGTCAAAACCTGGACGGGAAACGCGCAGTTCTAAGGCGAACCCTTCCCCTCCCATTCGTACCCCTTATCGGAGAAGATAGTTTGTGAAGAGCGAATTAGGTAACTTTTTATGCGTTATT
>JAHFBY010000225.1 GCA_023249835.1 Elusimicrobiota bacterium
GGCTTCCGGAAAAAGGCAGAGTTTGTCCCGTAATTAATGCATGCAGGACTTTTAAATCAAACCGGTTATTAGCTTGCGCGCGGGCTAAAGCTTTAGGATGAGACGGACTCAATCGTCCTAAAGCCAATGCCGCCGCCAATCGCACTTTATCGTCAAAGTCGCTTAACCTTTCAATCAGCGCTGGAATGATTCTCTCATCTAATTCCCCGGACCAATCACCCAATGCCTCTGCCGCAGCTTTGCGGTTTAAAGGATCAATTTCCATGAGTTGGTCAATAAGTTCTTCCGCCGGTTTATTTACCAACTCATGACGATCAGGTTTTATTTCAGACAAGGCTCTACCCAAGGGTCCGTTGTTCACAATTTCGGCAATCACATCGGACGATCGATTATTAATTCTTTCATGGATAGCGCTGACTTCTCCGGCAATAAGCGCCACAACATGCTCTTTAGGAATTTGATTATCTTCTATCATTTGCCCTACCAACTCCAACGCCGCGGGCAGAGCAAACAACATTTCATAAAGCGCTACCTGGTTTCTTGCTTGCACAAATTGGCCCGATTCAATCATCCTTAGTAAATTCATATTCAATTGTTCCGTACCGTTTGCCGGATCGGCTATTGCGCTTTTATACAATTCGAAGAAATCATTGGGGTCAGCAACTTGCCGGCTCAATACGTTCGCACTGGGCGTTTCTTTTTCCAATTCAACAGTTTCAAGATCATTGGCAGTGGCCGGAAACAAAAGGTCGCTAGGAACGATAATGCGAATGCCGCCGGCTGACCTTTCAATCCTTAGTTGTTGGTTTCCATTTGGATAGGCCCTCTTCCAGGCGATTATTACTTCATCAATTTCACTTTGCGTTACCTCTAACTTTCGCGCGGACAACTCTGCGTTGCTGCCAATGACCTTTACGGTCAACGCCTGTTCCGGGTTACCGATAAAACTTCTTCCCAACAACGCGAACATTGACAACAGTCGATCATCCACTTCAACTTTTGGCGCCATTTCCCGCAAAGTGCCCAAAGAGGCCTTAAGCGCTTCACGAAAGTTCGGCTCAGAAACCGCAGAAGTTTCCGCGTTATCAGTGCTTTTAACAAGGCTATATTCTATGGCAAAGTTTGAGCGCATTTCTTTGCGCTGATAAGAACCCAGCAAAACCTGGCTCTTCCCCTGATTGAAAGGACCAACAAAATGAATGCGATGCTCGACCGCGTCAATCATCTCATCTATTTTTTGGTCATGGGAACCTTTCCCGCCATCTTTAAGCGACTCAAGGTTTTCTACATACTGGTCCACAACCTTCTGATAGCCGGAACCGTTTTCCGGCTTGGCTAATTTGTCTCCTTTTAAAAACGCCAGCCCCTTCATTGCCGCTTCGGAAATTACTGCGGTCTTATCCTGCGAATGCTTCATTGTTTTTTCAATTTCGGCCATTAAGTTTTCGTTTCGGTCAGGCTTCTTACCTTTGTTTTTATTTTTACCTTTTTGCGGAGCTTGGGCCAATTCTTTAAGCGAACGGTCATCCAACACTCGCAGGTTGGGACGAACCACAATATAGGGTGCGCCTTTGGCTCTGAACTGTTTAGTGATGCCGGGAGTATGAAATCCGCCGGCAATCACAACGATCGCGGACTCGATTTGCGACTCTTCATTATGGAGATCCAGCGGCAACGCATTTTTTTTAGCTTCTGCTTCCGCAATTCGGAAGATATTGTCCGTCAACAATTTGTCGCGTTTAAAAGCCAGTTTATAATACGCCTCTTGCAAGTACCGCATCTGATCGTCCGTCAGCCCTTTCTCTTTGCGCTCCGCAACGTTTTGGTTAAAGTTTTTGGTTAACACCGCCTCTTGTCCGCGAATGAAAGCTTCAATTTGATTTAGCGTCAAAGGAGAAAACAACGAATCGATCAACGTTTCCGCTGGTATAGAAGCAGCGCGAGTTTGTGAACGGTCCTCCCGCTCCAACTTTAATGCGGCGTTCACATAATTGCGCCAATCTTGCGGAGCAAAGCGCTCGTCCCAAAATTTTCTTTGCATGCGCAAAGACCAGCCGGCGCGGACCATAGCGGCAATGCTGGGGTTTCCACGGGCCTGCTCTTCTAACGCTAACTGCTCGAACTCTTTGATCTCGCTCAATATTGATTCATGGTCAACATCGCGAATTTTAATTAGATAAGCGTAATATTGTTCAACCGCGTCCGCTTTTTCGTTATTAGTTTTTGCCAAGTCCAACAAAACTTTATAATATTGGTCCCCGTTCAATTGACCCGTTTGATATTTTAAGCTTAAAGCGCTCAGTTGGGAAATTACTTTAGGTTCCAATTTGCCGCTTAAAGCAACCATCAACTTTTTTTGTTCCTCCTGTACAGCGCTTTCTGAAATCCTTGACTCCAGACTAAAGGCTTCCAACAATAAATTTAAATTGGGGTAAGACTCCATGCTCCACAATTTTGGAAAAGAACGCTGTAAATAGGGCAAATATTCCTTGAGGGACATAGCGTTGTCCGCATAGAGCTCGCTCATATAATCAAATTTTAACAACTCTTTAGGATAGGCATATATTTTTATACGGCCGTACCGTTCACGAAGGTCTTCCTCCCAACGTAAAAGGTCGGAACGATGCTGGTTAATTAATTTTCGGGTAATTAAATTGGCCGCATAAACTTTTTGGTTTTCAATTCCAACGATGTCCGCCCGCGGACGGTTGCCCAACACATAAAAATATTCTTCGCCGGTCAGCTCATTTTGGCGCAACAAAGATTCAGCGACGCTCGCTTTCACCTCATCCTGCGGATAGTTTCGCAGCCATTCCAGATCAATTTTTTGGGAGGACCCTTCCACTAAAATCAGCAGCCGCGATTCTTCCGGTGATAGCGCCCTCCCTTTTTTGTGAAAAAGTTGCGGCGTTTTTTTGCTTAAATAGTTTAAGATTAGGGCGGCATTTTTTTGCGCCGCATAGTGGCCGTGCGCGTCTTGAATGTGGATCATGATTGGGAACTTCTGTTTGGCGACTTTAGCGACTTTTTTGTCCGGGGTCCAGCTTTCCACCACCGTGCCCATTTCTTGAGGAATTTTTAATCCGAAATCAGTGGGAACTTTCAAATCTTTTGACAGCGCGTCCGCAACGCCGAACTCTTTTGATTCCACCTTTGATTCCGCACTATGAAAAGCTTTTTGAATGGATTCTTCATGTTCCTGTTTTTGCGCCAACGCTTTTTGCCGGATTTGCCATAAATCAGCGCTTGCCCCCAACGCCGCGTAACCGCTGTTGGCCATAAAAAATAAGATCGCTGTTAGGCAGGAGGCTGCCCGTCGTAAAATGGGGATAAAACTTTTAGTCTTCATCACTCTAATATTAACCCCAATCCTTAATTAAAACTTAAACTTTTTGTAAACTTTTTGTAACAAAGTTAAAGCAATTACACTTCCTCCACATCTTCTCTTTATATATAACCTTGATCGCCCGGTTCGTCAATGATAAATAATGGGGTTAAAAGGCGGTTTGCAGTTTACAGAGAAAGGACCAGGGCAGATTTTGGCTGGCTTTTGGCAGAATTTTTTGGCGCAAGAGCGCTAAAGACAAGAGCGCGGACTTTTCTTTAATTTCTCGTCTGGACCCCGAAAGCTGATACTGATAGGCCCAACATTTTTTTGCGCGGCTGGCCACGGCTATGCACACTGTGCCAATGGGTTTCTTCTCAGCGCCGCCTTTAGGACCCGCAATACCGCTCACAGCTAAACTCCAATCCGTTGAGGCGGACTTGAGCGCGCCTTGAGCCATTTCGCGCGCCGTTTGCATACTGACCGCCCCGCAAACGGTCAAAGTTGAGGGGCGCACTCCCAACAATTGAATTTTACTGCTGTTGCTATAAGCAACTAACCCTTGCATAAAGTATCGCGCGCTGCCGGAAATGTTGGTCAAAAGATCGGCAACCAGTCCCCCGGTACAAGATTCCGCAACAGAGAGCGTTTCTTTATTTCGCTCTAAAATTTCGCCGATTGCGCCGGAAAGGGTTTGGCCGTTGGCGCCATAGACTTTGGCGCCCAACCGGCTGCGAAAGGCTGCGTCTAACTTTTTTATTACCGGACCAATTTCAGATCGGTAAGGGCTTTCCACTGTCGCCTTGACGTCGACCTGAGAGTGGGCGGCCAATATCGCAAAACGTACTTGACATTTTTTAGTATCCCAATTTTTTTGGGTTACGGTTGCAATTTGTTCATCCACCGTAGATTCCACCTCGCCAAACACGTGCAACGCTAACGTTTCACTCCAAAGCGGCGGATATTTTTTTTGCAGGTAAGGGATCAGACACTTTTGAGTCATGGGCTCTAATTCCTG
>JAHFBY010000226.1 GCA_023249835.1 Elusimicrobiota bacterium
ATTAAATGATTTTTTCATTTCTTCCATGATCACATCTTTCATGTCCGTATAGTCTTTTGCCGCATCATCGCGCGCTGTAAACCCTAGAGATTTACCTTGCGATATGAACCGGGCGCCAATGTTAGAGGTCATTATGATTACAGTATTTTTAAAATTCACTTTATGGCCTAAATTATCGGACAAGATCCCGTCGTCCATCATTTGCAGCAAGATGTTAAAAACGTCCGGATGTGCTTTTTCAATTTCATCCAAGAGCACTACTGCATAAGGTTTTCGGCGTATAGCTTCAGTTAGTTGTCCCCCTTCTTCAAAACCAACGTATCCCGGAGGCGCCCCGATCAGGCGGGAGACTGAAAATTTTTCCACGTATTCGGACATATCAATGCGGACGAGCGAATCTTCATTTCCAAATAAAAATTCAGCCGATGCGCGGGCAAGCTCTGTTTTACCTACTCCCGTTGGACCTAAGAAGATGAAAGAACCAATTGGTTTCTGTGGATTTTTTAACCCTGTCCTGCTGCGTCTGATAGCTTGCGCGACAACCGCAATCGCTTCGTTTTGGCCAATGAGCCGTTTGTGCAGCTCTTCTTCCATGTGCAGGAGTTTTTCTGATTCTTTTTCGGTTAAACGGTTGGTGGGTATGCCGGTCCATTTGGAAACAATGGTGGCAATATCTTCATCCGTAATCGTAGGCACTGTGGAATCTCTTTTTTCGCGCCATTTCTTTTTTGACTCTTCCAAAGCGCGCCTGAGTTCTTTTTCCTTATCTCTTAAACGGGCTGCTTTTTCATATTCTTGCGCGGCAATGGCAGTGTCCTTTTCTTTGGAAATGACGTCAATTTGAGATTCTTTTTCTTTTAATTCCGGCGGCAACTGGGTTGACTGAAGCCGCGCTCTAGACCCTGCCTCGTCAATTAAATCAATGGCTTTATCCGGCAAGAAGCGGTCGGTGATGTATCGTTCCGCCAAGTCTGTTGCCGCTTCCAATGCCGAATCGCTAAATTTAACCTTGTGGTGGTTTTCATAACGTTCTTTCAAGCCTTTTAAAATTTCCACAGTTTCATCAATAGAGGGCGGTTCCACGTTGATGGGTTGAAACCTCCGTTCCAGCGCTGAATCATGTTCAATGTATTTACGATATTCATCTAAAGTTGTGGCCCCAATGCATTGCAGTTCTCCCCGCGCTAAGGATGGTTTAAGCATGTTAGAGGCGTCTATCGCCCCTTCAGCCGCACCCGCGCCAATTACCGTATGGAGTTCATCTACAAATAAAATTATCGAATTCTTTGAACGGCGTATTTCTTCCATTATATTTTTTAAACGTTGCTCAAATTCGCCGCGATATTTGGTCCCGGCTACGACCGCGGCTAAATCCAGCGTCATAACCCTTTTGCCGCTTAATATTTCAGGAATGTCATTGGACGCTATTTTTTGCGCTAAACCTTCTACAATTGCGGTTTTACCAACTCCAGGATCGCCAATTAAAACAGGATTATTCTTTGTTCTTCTTGATAAAATTTGAATGACGCGTTCAATTTCATCATCTCGGCCTATGACCGGATCTAATTTTGATTCCCGCGCCATGCGCGTAAGGTCCCGTCCAAATTCATCTAAAGTAGGTGTTTTAGATTTGGTCGCAGTGCGCGCGGGAGTGGGGGTGTGGAGCCGGGGAGCTTCACCTAAAAGGGAAATAACCTCTTCGCGCACAACGTCGAGCCTGCATCCCAAGTTTTCTAAAACGCGGGCGGCCACGCCCTCCTCTTCCCGGATAAGGCCCAATAAAAGGTGTTCGGTCCCAACGTAGTTGTGGGCCATGTTTTGCGCCTCTTCTACAGCTAACTCTAAAACTTTTTTAGCTCTGGGAGTAAACGGAATTTCACCAAGAAGCATAACGTTATCGCCCGTGCCGACAATTTTTTCAATTTCCGTGCGTACGCGGCGCAAATCAATTCCCAGGTTGGAAAGCACTTGAGCGGACACTCCTTCCCCTAATGCAATAAGGCCAAGCAGAATATGTTCAGTGCCAACATAATCATGGTTCAAACGCTTAGCTTCTTCTTGCGCTATTAGTATGACTCTTTGGGCCCTTTCCGTGAATCGATTAGACATTATTCATCACCTTTATTTTCAGTATAGCAGAAAAATGAATTCATGTAAACCCCTGATTTGTTTTCCTAAAAATAAAAATTATCGTCTTAAAATTGCCGGGAAATTCATATTGCTTAGGAGTAAATTGGAACGCCGTCGCAATGCGTGAGCGATCTGAATTCCTTAATTAATTCTCGAGTAATGGGTCCGGGTGAGCCGTTGCCGATAAGCCTTGAATCAACCTTGTTGACCGGCACTACTTCTGCAGCCGAGCCAGTTAAAAAAACCTCATCCGCGGTGTGGATATTATACGGCGTAAAGTTCCTTTCTACGGCTTCTATTTTTAATTTCTTTCGCGCCAACTCCATCACCACTCCGCGAGTTATGCCGTCCAAAGCTCCCGCCCAGCAAGGAGGAGTGACTAGAGTGTTATTAGAAACAATGAATATGTTTTCCCCGGTGCACTCGGCAACGTAACCATCTTTATTAAGCATGATGGCTTCGGGAACTCCTGCCCGGTTGCTTTCAATTTTTGCCATGATATTATTAAGGTAATTTAAGGATTTAATGCAGGGGTTGAGCGCCTCAGGGATATTGCGTTTAGTGGAAACTGTGATCAGTTCCATGCCTTTTGTGTATATTTCCGGAGGATAAAGCGTAATTTTGTCCGCAATGATGATCACTGAAGGTCGGGGACATTTTCTGGGATCTAATCCCAGGTCCCCCACTCCGCGGGTAATGATCAATCGAATATAGGCGTCGCTCAATTTGTTAAGCTTGAGAATTTTTAACACTTCATTTTCCATTTTTTCCATGCTCATGGGAAAACTTAATGTGATGGCGCGCGCGGAATAAAGGAGGCGTTTTAAGTGTTCGCGCAGTCTGAAAACTCGGCCGTTATAGGCCCTGATCCCTTCAAAAACGCCGTCTCCATAAAGCAATCCATGGTCAAATATAGATATTTTTGCTTTGTTCTTGTCATAGTATTTCCCATCGATATAAATTTTCATATTACCGTGCTCCTTAAAAAAATAAATTCATTTAAATCGTGCACACCTTGCCGTTTACGATACGGATAATCCGATCAGCGCTTTTTGCGATATCGGGATTATGCGTCGCCACGATAACCGTAGAGCACTTGGCCCGAGCAACCCGCCAAATTAAATCCCGTATTTCTTCACCGCGCTCCAAGTCAAGGTTTCCGGTTGGTTCGTCACAAAGCAGGATTGCGGGGTTGCCCACCATGGCGCGGGCCAAAGCAGCTCTTTGCTGTTCTCCTCCGGACACTTGCGAAGGCAAGTGCGCCATGCGCTCTTTTAATCCAACGGAGGCTAAGAGTTCCCCTGCTAGGTCCATTGCATCTTGAGACTTAACTCCAGCTATCCTTAAAGGAAGGGAGGCGTTTTCTAAAAGCGTGAGCTCTTGGAGAAGATAATGAAATTGAAAGAGAAATCCAATATACTTGTTTCTTAAAATGTCGTGCTTATTATTATTTTCATTTTGCGTTTCCCAACCCAATAAGATCAGTTCTCCTGATGTAGGACGCTCCATAAGGCCAAGGGTGTGCAGTAAGGTTGATTTGCCGGCTCCAGAGGGGCCAACGAGCGCGACAATTTCTCCGGTTTTAATTTCAAGGTTAATTCCTTTAAGGACTTCCATCTCTTTGGGCCCTTCAAAGTAGGATTTGTGAATATCTTTGGCTATGATCGAGTGTTCAGGCATGTTCATTTTATATTCGGCGATTTTGCCCCCCAGCCGGTTTTCAATGGTTGCCGAAGAGCGGATATTATCTAGGTTAGCCATAGCGGATAGCATCGATCGGATTAATTTTTGAAGCTTTGATCGCCGGATAAACCGAAGAAAGCACCGTGATCAGGAGCGCTGCGGCCAACACTACGCCAATATCAGAAAGATAGATTTTCATAGGCAAGTTGTCAACATAGTAGACGTCTTGAGGCAATTTAATCCAATCTGTTTTGGAGAGGAACTGGACGATTGTTATGCCCAGCAACGTGCCCAAGGTAATGCCGGTTGTTCCCAAAGTGATTCCCGCATAAAAAAATATTTTTTGAATGGAACCGGCTTTGGCGCCCAAAGCTTTAAGTATGCCGATTTCCCTGGTTTTTTCAATGGTCATTAATATGAGGTTGGAAATAATGGTGAAAGATGCGACTAGGATGATCAAGGTTAAAATAACGGTCATTACCAATTTTTCTAATTTTAATGCCTCAAACAAATTTTTGTTTAAGGAT
>JAHFBY010000227.1 GCA_023249835.1 Elusimicrobiota bacterium
ATTGCCATGACGGGTTATGATACTCAAGAAAACCGCGAACGCCTTTTACAAGCCGGCGGAGCAGACGCATTTGTATCTAAGCCTATTGAAATTAATGAGCTTAGATTTCAAATTGATAACCTGCTTATATAAACTAAAACATTAATTATTTAGGGCACTAGTTTAGTACGCTGCTATGCGCCATAAAATATTAAAGTATTTTATTAGATTTATATTCCCAACCCTGCTCTGGGCTGCTTTACATACAACAGCCTGGTCGCTGCCGGTAGAAAATTGCATTTTTACTTTGGTAAGCTCCGATACCCTTGCCCTGCAGTGGGACTCTCAGCCGGGAAATTCCTACCTAGTCTCAATCTCCACACTCTCCTCGGCTTCTTTAGAAATAGCCTCGGGCGTTGGTCCCTTAAATCAAAACAGCACTTCTTTTATTGGCTTGACCCCTAATACTTCCTATACCCTACTCGTACAAGTTTCCACTGATTCCGATAACAACTTAATAGCCCTCTCCACTTTTACCCGTGCAAAATCGCCGGGATACAGCGGCTTCAACTTATATACTACCTCAGCTACGGTTTTTATTCTAAACAATGAAAATCCGGTTAGTTCAACCGCCACTTTTAGCTTTGTTGTTTCCACAGACGGATTTAATAGCATTGCTTTTTCCAGCAGCGCTCTAAATAACAACCTAAACAGTTTATCAGCAACGTCCACGCTAAGTATATCCGGACTCCAAACCAACACTACCTTTCAATTGGGAATATTGTCTTACAACTATCTGCAAATTGCCAGCAGCATCACCGTAATTGCAACAACGGCTACCTTAGCTAATGTTCCAGGCCCATTCACCGCTCTTACTTCCACTCACGTCAGCTTGAGTTCAATTACGGTTGAATGGTCGCCCAACTTAAACCCATTAACGCCTTCCACAAGTTATGAACTGCAAATTTCTACTTCAATTGATTTTGTAAATTATAGTTCAAGCGTCACTGCCCTAACTTCTGGAACCACCGAACCGCTCTTACCCAACACCAGCTACTACTTCCGCGCGCGCGCATTTGGACGATTCGGCGATATCTCTAACTTTAATACCATCCAAACCTCTGTAACCCTGCCGGCAGTCCCCTATTTATCCGGGTTTGTTGTCCATCAAACAAGCATTAGCTTGACCTTAATCGATACGCAAAACCCCTCTGGAACCCGTTACCAAATAGAGTTGTCCACCAACGGGTTTAGTTCAGTCGCGTTTTCAAGCATTGGCGCTGCGCTCTCTTTAGCGCCCCAAGGACTTCAAACCAACACCACCTATCAAATCGCTTACCGAACGCTGAACTATTCAAACCTAAGCAGCAGTCAAACCATTAATGTAACCACCTCCACCCTGGCGCAAGCGCCGGGCAATTTTCTCATGCTGGCCTCAAGCAACGTCAGCGTTAGTTCCATAACAATTCAGTGGAACACCGGCTCTAACCCCCTCCTGCCTCCAACCAGCTACCAACTCCAAGTTTCAACCGACATTATTTTTGGCGTTTATACCGACAGCCTTACCTATAACACCTTTGCCACCACCGGCGCGCTATTGGCAAACGTCTCCTATTATTTTAGAGTCCGCGCCTTTAGCCGTTTTGGCGAAGCTTCTGACTTTAACGCTACGGTAGCCACTTATAGTTTATCGGGCGCCCTAACCCAAACCTTGAGCACCGGACAAGCGTCGAACGCTCTCACTCTGAGCTGGACTTCCAACAATTCCACTAACACTCGTATAGAAATCTCAAGCTCAACGGACAACTTCACAACCCGCATTTCCACTCCCATCCCCTTTAGCTCAAACTTTATCAGCAACGTCACCACTTTTATTGATTTAAGTGAAAACACCTCCTACTCCTTTCGGATTCGCAGCATTAACGAGGTTAATATTATTTCCAGTTTTTCTGCGGTTATAACTACTCGCACTATTAACGTTGCCCCCAACGCTATTTCCAGCCTGGTGGCCGATATTGGGGGCAGCGCCACCCTAGACAGCCAAATACGGCTGCGCTGGACCGCTCCCTTTAATAATGAAGGATCAGGAGGAAACATCCAGTCCTACCGAGTTCGGTACGCTACCTTTGACGTAACCAACGCCTTATTTGACTCTCCCCTCGTCTCCACCTATACGCAAATCTGGACCCCTACCACTGCCGGAACTCCTGAAGAACAGGTTTTGACCGGATTAAATCCCGGTTCCACCTATTATTTCGCAATCAAAGGCGTGGACCAAAGCAGCAATACCGCTTTTTGGGATTCCACTACCGGCGGAAACGCCGGTCGATTTACCTGGTCGAGAGACCTGCCGCTCTCTGCGCCCAGTAACCCTTTAATCGGAATAGTCACTTCCAGCTCCATTGCTCTTTCCTGGACCGCGCCGGCAGCGCCCACCTACTCAGACGACCGTTACGCTTATAACCTTTACGCTGCCACCTACAACTTTACTGCCGGCACCGATCCCTATGTTACCCAAACTACCGGATCGTTCCATCCGGCAGCGCAAGTTACGCTCACTGGCTTAAGTAGCGAAAACACCTATTACTTCCGCATTTCTGCTCTAGACTTAGGCAATCAAGGCAGCGGACTCTTTAGCTATAGTTTGGAAAGCGCGCTGTCTGCTTCCACCTTTACCATAACCAGCGACAATATTTTGCCGGGCGCTATCAGCGATTTAACCGCCTTGACCGGTTACTCTGAAGGAAGCGTCCGCTTGGAATGGACTGCGCCGGGAGATAACGGCACATTGAACAATTTAACAACCGGATCCCTGTTTGAAATAAAATACACTTCCATCAGCATCATTAACCAATCCAATTATGCTTCTCCGCCAACCCCTAACTTCACTAAAACAATTTCTACCCAAACTTCGCCCGGAACCATGCACAGCGCGTTAATCTCCGGACTAGTCGAGAACGCGACCTATTGGTTCGCAATAAAAACCGCGGACGAATCGGGAAACTATGCGCTTTGGAACTCTTCGGGCGATATCGCGTCAGTTAACACTTTACTGAGCACGCGTTCACTTTCGGATAATGTGGCTCCGGGCAACGTAACCGGCCTAAACCTAAGCGCAGGTTATTCCAGCATGACCCTTACTTGGATCAGTCCGGGGGACAACCTGTTTACCGGAAACTTAACGGGTTTTTTTACCATAAAGTATGGTCCAAGCGTCATTACCGATATCACTGACTTCAATAGCGCGCCCAACACGCTCATTTTTTCTTCAACCGGAATGGGAATAAGCGCCTTTGCTCCCGGAACCACTTTATCTACCGCTGTCGGCGGACTGGTCAACAACCTCACCTATTATTTTGCCGTTTCCGCTAACGATGACAACAATAACCCCAGCACATTCACGTTCATAGAAACCCGGAGCGCTTACCCGATTAATCAGGCTCCCGCCAGCTTTTCATTGACCTCGCCTTTTGACAATTACCTCGTAACCGCCAGCCCGGTTAACCTCTCTTGGAACGGCGCCGTTGACCCCGATGGAATTAACGGAGATACCCTAACCTACATCCTCCAGTTTTCTACCGCATCAAATTTTGCGGCGCCAACGATCAGCACGGCAATTATCGGCAACGCCATTAGTTCAGCCGTGCCTGTTTCTTTGCAGGAAAATGCCACTGTTTACTGGCGCGCGCGGGCCCTTGACAATAACGGAGCGTTGGTGTTCTCCAACTCTTCTCGCCTCAACATCAACTTAGCCAACAGTTTTCCCTCCACCTTTGCTTTGCTCCTTCCCACAATCGGTTCAATCACCTACACCCACACACCTAATCTGGATTGGGAGAACTCCGCAGACGTTGACCCGCAAGATTACCTTACCTACACTCTAAAATATTCCACCACTGCAAACGCGGAAAACGGCGTTACGGTTTCCGGGCTCACCTCATCGTCCCATACGGTCACCGGATCTCTAAGCGAAAATAACACCTACTACTGGAAAGTGACCGCTGTTTCCACTAACCCCTTTACCGGGTCCGACAGCATTCCCGGGAACGCCACCTTTTATTTTTACGTAAACTCCACTGCGGAAGCGCCCAACTCTTTTAAGTTAATCTCGCCCACAGACAAGTTGCGTTCCGCCACTTTATTGCCAACCTTTGTCTGGCAAGAAGCCCTAGACAACGACCCGCTCGACACCCTCACTTACGAACTACACATTGAAAACGCCATCTCCTCCGTGCTCTTTAGCACTGTTATTGCGAATTTGTCCCAAACCACTTATACCCTAACCGCCGCCCTGGCCGACAACCAGCCCTACACCTGGACAGTAGTTGCAAAAAGTTCGCCGGAC
>JAHFBY010000228.1 GCA_023249835.1 Elusimicrobiota bacterium
TGTAATAAACTGATCTTTAATATCCGTGTTTTTAGATGTGACTTTAAAGAGTTTGCGCACAACTTCAGCGGTCACGCTGCTCTGTGCGGAGAGGAGGTTGATAAATACCGTGCGGTTTTGCGGCGTGCTTAAAAGCGAGCTCAGCGTTTCGTAGGGGCTAATTGCGATCAGGGTAAAGACCGCTGTTGCATTTTCTTGATTTTCCATTAAAATAATCAATATCCGCTGTGTTTCAGTCTTATGTTTTTCCGTAAAGGTTCGGATTTCATTTTCCTGCCTTTCAATGAGTTCCCCATCAAGCAATTCCGTAAGTAACTCAGTGTTTCCAGTCACAGCTTGATTTAAAGCTTGGGTCGGGTTAATGGCAGGGGTCGTCATAGATTCGCGGACGCGATTTTTTTCATTCGAGCGTTCATCGGTTTCTTTTTCGTCGTCTTGCTCCTCATCACTCCTGGAAAAATCAGCGGTTGCTTCGATAATTTCTGCTCCGAACTTGCTCAGAAAGTTCCGGTTATTGGGGTAGTTTCCGTTTAACGCCAACGGTAAATTAAGGCTGACGATGCGGAGGAGATCTTTAGAATAGATATCCGGCTGTTCAAACTTCCACGCCATCTCATAGGCTGATTCAAGTTGATCATAATTATCGTCCAGTTTTTTTGCAATTTCTTCGCGCCATAGAGGGTTTTTTAGCATGAGGCTTACCAGGACCAATCCAATGCGGCGCATTTTGCGCGACCGGGTATGACTGATGATCAATTCCGCAAATTCCGATACGTTCATTCCAGCGGACTCCATTGTCAACCCTATTGTTGTAAACAGCTCGGAATCTTTGGATGTGTCGTTTCCCACTGCCGTTAAATAGGCGCTAAGGTTAGTTAATAGCGCATCAATATTTTCCGCAGTGTTGGGGTAAATGAATTGAAACAATGATCCAGCATCAACTGTGCGGGCTACCGCCTGCGACTTTCTAGAACCGACGATCATGCTGATGCGTGAGGAAATGGTATCTATTATCGAACCGCGCTCATCCCCCGCGCCGTTTTTTTCTTCGAGTTCAGAGTATGCGGCGTCTTGAGCGTATCGATTATTAGTTAGAGCGTCCGCGAAAACGCTGTTGCCGATCAAGTTGCTTATAATCGTGAAGTTGGTCAAGTCCTCTGCCATTGCCCTGCCAAATTTTACCGCCATTGCGCGATCCATTAACAGGCGGCGCAGATTTAGATTTAATAGGGCTAATTGCTCGAATTGAGTTTTACTGGCATTAATATCCGCACAAAGCTGAAGAAGTTCAAGCAAGACCGGCTGAGGTATGTTTTCCGCTTGCTCTAAACCTGCGATTAGTTGGTCCACGTTCTCAAAAGCCGATTCGCTGTTTAAAGATTCGCTTAAAAAGGCGAGGATTAACTTTAAGCCTACGGCTTGGCTGCTGGGGTCGTTAGTGTAAATTGTTTTTTCGCGGATGGTTAGAATTTCGGTTCGGCGTTTGTTATAACTTTTATTTTTACTGGCATAGCCCTTTTCATACCATTTCTTTAAAACGCGGCCAATGGGGTTTTCCTTTGAGGTGACCTGCAAAGCGCGGTCCACCGCTTCTAAGCGTCCTTTTTGCAAGGGGGCCAGCACCTCGTCTTTAATCCTAACTTCTTCGGCCACGTCCTCAGAATTTCGAGTCGCTTTTTTTACCAGGTCGCTGACCCAGCGGGACGTTGAGGTCTGGGACCCTTCTTCTATTGCCTCATCCGTTAAACTTTTCTTTAATGTCAAGATGACTTGGGTTAAAATGTTCGGTGATTCTGGATCCAAGTAGCTTTCCGTTGATGCAAGCAAACCTCGGGTGATTTCCCCCAATTCACTTTCATTTTTAATGACTCCAATCGCATTAAAATCAAACCGGGCCCGATTGCCGGAAGTTAAGTCCGCGTAAATCAGTTCGAGTATACGTTTAGATAATGCGTTCTGGTCTGCTTTCGTTAATTTTGGCCAATCCATAAGCATATTGAGGTCAGTTCGATTTAAAGCAATGTCCAGTGCAGCCAGTTCTGTTTTTGCCGCTTCAATAAAACCCGGATTTTGCAGCATGCGATTAATGCCTTCTGCGATTTGATCGGCGTTCAGCCTAGCCACAGACTCAAGATAGGTCTCATTGCGGGTAATCCCGAGGCCGGCCAAAAACAAGTTTTGTAAAGGGCGGTCGGGAAAAGAGGTTTCCTTAAACTTTTGCATAGAGATATCGCTTGTTGTGTAAGGCTGGTTCCAAAATGAGTTGGATCGTCCGCTGAACCTTGAGTCGAGCAACAGGGGCAGCGCGAAATAATATATTTGTTTAGTCGTAACCTTAAAATTTAAAAGCGCGTTCAAGATGTACAAAGACATTTTGAGGGTTTCTATGGAATGGCTCTGGTTTAAACGCGAGATCACCTCATAAACAATGTCCAATAAACGGCCTTCAGGATCATCGCTCTCGCCTATAATATCTTCTAGAAAAACGGGAATGCTAAGCTCGCTCACGTTGTCAAAAAGTTCCGCGTATGAAACGGGCTCATTATCCAGCCATCTTTTAAATAATGATCGGCTGTAGTTAATATGATCGGTCACTTTCGTTTCCGAAATTTCTTTAAGAAAATTAAAACTTCCTGATCGCAATGTCCTTGGAGCTTGGGTTTCTATCTTTTTTGTGTTGAACAGTCTTTCCGGTAAATAGGGCTGGATTGTTTCTGGATATAAATGATCAAAAATGATTTGGTTAAGGGGTTTCCTTAGATACAGCGCCCGGGTCGATTTTGGAAATAATAGGAATTGGATTAGGGCTTTATTTAAGATGTTTTTAGCCACGTTTTGTCCGCTAAATAAGGAAAACAGGTCCGTAGAGATATCGCGGTCTTCCCAATCGCTGCGGATATCCTGGGCAAGCGACCCTTTTATGCGCAACCGGTTTAAAGCTTGCACGATCGTATCTTTGGATAAATTATTAACTTTGTTAAAGAATTCTGGATCTGACCGATTAATATTTATTTCGGTTAACAACAAGTCCGCCAACTTTGTGTGGACGCCAAACATTAAGTTTTCTTTTAATCGCTTAACGTTGCCTAAATCATCGGACTTAAACGCCAAATTGATGTGGACGTCTAAATCGCTCTCTAACGCGCGGTTCGTATCTATAGTATTGATGACCCCTTCGGAGAGTTCGCTTAAGCGAGCTCTTTCCAGATCATAAAACTCCGCAAAGGGCAGAGCGGTAATATCTTTGATAACCAGAAGCGCTTGTTCCATAGTTAGGGGAATAAAAGTATTGCGAAAAATATGACTCCACAACTTTTGGCTCTGTGAGAGAGCCTTGGTGGTAATATAGGTTTGCAATAACCATCGGTTCAAGGTAAGGCGGTCACGCTGAGGCAATTTAATTCCTAACCCTTTACGGGTTTGGGCCTGGGTTAAGAGATCGTTTATCAGGACTGGCGCGTTGACAACTCTGGGAAAGAGTTCAAAGAAATTGTCTGATTCCAGCACTTTGTTCAAACATTGTACCGCCGCGGTGTTTGATAACGGTTCTCCTTCTAATTGCGCCGCCGTTAAATTTAGCATGGACAATATAAAAATCGCTGTTGGACTTTTTGATCGGGTCAAAAAACTATTCAGTTCGTCGGCGTCCACATCGCTATTTACAAACACAACGGAAGCAGCCGCGCGTTTTACAACGGAATCATTGACTTCATTGGCAAGTTGACGGTTTAAGGCAGCTAAATCAACTTGATTAGGATCCATTTCACCAATGCTGAACGGTTCAACCAAATCGTCTACCCTTGCTATTGAATCTAAAATGGCCAGTTTTTTTTCCGAGTTCTTATTGTTGTTTGAAAATAAATATAAGGATGCAAATTGTTGGGCATCTTCCCGATTTTTTTCTTCCATTTCAATTCTCTCTAAATCCAGGCCGCCCCCGTCTTGACGTTGCAGCATACCTGGTCGTCTGCTTTTTTGGGACTCAGCTTTTTGCTCGGAAGAGCTTGACGATGATGTTTCTCCCTCTTTTCCTTCAGCCATTGTCCGCCAAGAAGAAGAGCTGCGCGGTGGAGTTAACGTTCTTTTGCTTGGTTTTTTGGTTAAGTTTGATCGGGCAATTGGTTTGGGCTGCAAGTTACGGAACGCGGTAGCAAATTTAACGTGTCCGGCCATCAGTACTTGGATATGGCTAAAAATAGTCTTGGCATGCTCCTCTGCAAAACGATTCGCACTAAAGTCTGACCAATCGCGGGAAAAGTTTGCTAGTAAACTAGTTTGATTTCCCAATACATAATTAACAAAGTCAGCTCTTAGT
>JAHFBY010000229.1 GCA_023249835.1 Elusimicrobiota bacterium
TTTGACCCTCGATTAGCAATCATCTGGCCGCAGGCCCAGGCGACTCAATTGCAAGTGTTGGTTCCGGGCGAAACTTCTGCGCCCGGCACAACCTTGGGAAAAACCGGTTCGCCCACCACCCAAACAGCTTTAAGTTCGTTCACGGTCACTGTGCGGGCAGTCAATCCAGATTTCTATTTAGATGTCACGTCAAACCCTGCGGTTCGTTTGGTTACGACCGATCCAAACGATGTTGAACCTTCCAGCGTGACATTGATAAACGGCAGCACTACGTTTATCATAAACTTTAGTTCCGGCGGCACATTTATATTAACCGCGTCAACGGTTTCAAGCCACGGGGGAATGTTGCCGGGAGTTAGCACGGGCGTGCCGGTCAACCCGCCGCCGGCGCCGGCCGCGCCCACTGGTTTTACAGTATCGGTAATTTCAAGTTCATCCCTACGTTGGACTTGGACGGACAACACCAGTTTAGAGCAGGGTTACCGGCTAATGGTGTCTACGGGCAACGCGATATCTGCGGACTTGCCCATAAATGCCACTTCCTATATTCAAAGTCAATTATTGCCCAACACTAGTTTTGCGGCCAATGTCCAAGCGTTTAATTCCGGCGGTTCTTCTTCCACCGCATCAACGTTCCTTTACACTTTGGCCAATCCGCCTACAGGAACCTATGTCATTGACATAACTTCGGAAACAGTGACCGTGGGCTGGCAAAAAAACAACAATTCCAGCGGCACGGTTTATGTGGTTCAAATCTCTACGGATTTAGGATTTGGGACGCTTACGAGTTCTTGTTCTCTCAGCCACCTGTCCACAACATTTTTTGGTTTGAGCGGTTTGTCCACATATTATCTGCAAGTTAAAGCTGTTAATGGGAATTCGCTTTCCACCGCGTTTGATTCCTATATCACAACCGTTACCAACCCTGCCCCGCCTTTTGCTCCGAGCAATTGGATTGCCACCGCGTTATCTACGGAGTCGATCAAATGGGATTGGGTGGACAACGCCACTAATGAACAGGGATACCGAATCAAACGTTCATCCGACAATAGCGTGGTTGTCGCTTTGAGCGCGAACTCGACCACCTACGTGCAAACTGGTTTAGCGTCCAACACGAGCGCGCAAAATTACGTGGAGTCCTACAACATTGTGGGTTCTTCCGTAGCTGGGTCTACGGTTGCCTATACTTTAGCGGTTGCGCCGACTGACTATATAGTTGTTGCGGTGTCATCTTTCAGCGTTCGTTTGTCTTGGACTAATACGGTAAACACAAAATATGGCGTTCATCGCTCTTTGGACGCATCGAATTGGAACACTATATCTACGACAACTATTGCCGTGTCCAGTTATACCGATAACACAGCCGCCGGAGGAACAACGTATTATTTCCGATTGGCGGCGATCAACGGAAACGATCAGGTCAATTCCACATATTCAAACGTTGTCAGCACTCTCACCAACCCTGTTCCGCCAATAGCGCCCGGCGGATTTGCGGTTGCGGTATTGGGATATTCTTCTGTAACGTGGTCTTGGAACGATATCACCAACGAAAGCGGGTACCGTTTAAAACATTCCAGCAACAATAGCGTTATGGCGTTGCTGGCGGCAAACGTTACCAGCTTTACTCAAACTTCATTGAGTCCCAATTCCAGCCAGCAGATTTATCTAGAATCGTTTAACATCTCCGGGTCAAGCGCCGGGGCAGCGCTTTCTACCTACACCTTAACGGTTTCGCCGGGAAGTTCATTGATCAATAGCGTCAATGTCAGCAGCTTAACGGTTTCTTGGAGCTTGAGCACTAATCCGCTCAACACTCAATTTTTAGTTCAGTACGCGGCCAATGACCCCGGCTTTACTGCGCCGTCCAGCAGTCAAACCGCAGGTTTAAGCGTTGCGCTTTCGGGATTATCGAACGAGGCCACTTATTACGTGCGGGTGCAAGGGTTAAACGCCAATAATGTCCCGGGCGAATTTAATGCTGTAGTCAGCACCTATTTGGCGGATACGGAACCGCCTGAACTTGTGACCTATTTACATGCGGCGCGCACTGGTTTTCCAGGCGAACTAAACATTGTCTGGACAATACCGCATGAAAATGGCTCGCTGGGAGGCGCGCCCGCTCTGTTTGACTTGGGGTATGCTTCCTACAGCTTCACTACGGGTCAGTTCAATTCGCAAACATCTTCTCGGATTGCCGTGCCCGCGTCTGCGGTGGTGGGCCAGCAACAGTCAATTTCTTTATCCGGATTCACTGATTCGGTAACTTATTATTTCCGTATCCAAGCGCAAGATAATGTGGGCAACATTGGCGGCGTGAGCGTTTCTACTTCGGCTTTCCCGGGAGACAGCACGCCGCCTGATGCAATTACAGAGTTTGCCGCAGTTTCTACCGGATATTCCGGTGAGATCCGTCTGACTTGGACCGTGCCCGCGGAATATGGCGTTACCCCTGTCCCCGCCCGATATGACATTCGTTTTGCAACCACATCTTTTAGCAACGGCACCTACAGCGCTCAACCAAGCGTTCTCGTGTCTACCAGCGGTCAAGCTGTTGGCAACACTATCGCCTACATTATTAGTGGATTATTGCCCAATAATGTTTATTATTTACGTATAAAATCGATTGACGTTCCTGGAAACTATAGCGTCATTGACAGCGCGCCGCCAGTGGTGGTTACGGTCAGCGGAGACACGTTGGCTCCGGTTCCAATAACAGATCTAACTGCTCAAGCCAACGGGAACAATGGCGAGGTGGCGTTGTCTTGGACGATCCCGCGCTCATCCAACAGTTCTGCCAGCGCGCCGGTTTCGTTTGATTTACGTTGGTCCATGGTTGACTTTACTACGGCGACATTCTATAGTGTTTCAAGTGCGGTATTTCTTACACCTTCAGGATTGCCGGGCAAAAAGCAGTCCTATACTGTCAATGGTTTAAGCAACAATGTGACCTATTATTTTCATATGCGTTCTTCAAATACGATCGGCACAGGCTTGACCAGTCTAATCGATACCGGGTCAGCTTACTTTGATTATCCCGGCGACCGATTCGCGCCTGACCCGGTCACCAATTTAACGGCGTCTAATTATGGCGCAACCGGGGTTGCCTTGCTCACTTGGGTTGTTCCGGCAGATTCCGGCACTACCGGTGCTCCCGACACCTTTGAGATTCGTTATGGCACAGTAGCCATTACCAACAACAATTTTAACAACCAATCCTATATTACCGTTACCAACAATTTGGGCGCTGGCCAAACCAAATCCGCAAACATCAGTTCCTTGACAGTAGGGTTAGTATACTATTTCCGCATTAAGTCTTCTGACTCTCGCAGTAACACCAGCCTCATAGATTCTGGCGGCGGCGCGGTTTTAGCTGTTAGCGGGGACAACACGGCGCCGGAAAAAATTGGGGATTTGGCGGCTACTCAAGGCGCTACCGAAGGAACTTTGACTGTGACCTGGACAGTTCCGGCGCAAGATAGCGGAAACAGTTCTGCCGGGGCTCCTTCCACATACGATTTGCGTATGGCGACCTACGCTTTTGGCAGCGTAGAATTTTCTTCTGTAACCCAGTACTCTATCAGCAACGGAACCAAAACTGTCAGCGATACGTTTTCGTATTCAATAAAAAGTCTTAGCCCGGGCGTGACTTACTATTTCCGCATTAAATCCACCGATTCAAGCGATAATATATCCAACATTGACTCTACCACTCCGCAAGCTTCTGCCCGCGCCGGGTTTGTCACCGCCGGAGCGATTTATGGTTCGGTGACCATGTCGAACAATCAAGCGATTACCGCGGTTGAGGTGAAATGCGAACCGGAAAAGAGCGTTGGTCCAACAACAGTTGTTTATACCGGCACTGATGGGACTTACCGTTTAACGAATTTGGATCAAGATCAAACCTATAACGTAACTGTTTCTTGGACGGTCAACCAAATCAAGTCATCAGCCTACCGCAAATCTATTTCCACAAAAGATTCAGCGGCGTTAAACTTTAAATTGGAAGTCGCTTATACTCTGGCTACCGTTAGCGGGCAGTTGGCTTTGGCTCCAAGCATTAAAGAGGCAATTCGTCGCCAAGCCTTGCGCGCCGCTCCCGGCGAAAAGGTTAAGGGTCCGGCCTATGTTGAACTCATACAAGAAGGACGTATTATTGCCAAGGAAAACACCAATATTGACGGCGCTTACGCTATTCCCAATTTATTGCCCGGAGTTTACCAAGTGCGGGCGTTCAATGGCCTCACTTATTCAAAGGTCCAAACAGTGCAGTTAAACGGGGGCAATTTCTCGCTTGCTTTTGAATTTGAATT
>JAHFBY010000230.1 GCA_023249835.1 Elusimicrobiota bacterium
AAAGCTTCAGTTTGTTTAAAATTGGAGGATCAATCACCTTTTCGATCAACTCGCCCCAACTTTGGCAAAAACCTTGATAGGTTTGAGAACCCGCAACCATGACCGCGTTGGGACCAATTTCGCGCACACCGCTAGCGCGCACGATCCAATGCGGATCTAAAAATGGAATTTCCGGGTGGCGGGGAACAGTATAAATGTTGGTGCGCACCATACCCGACTTTGCCTCTGCAATTTGCCAATATTCGCCGCGAAAATGCAAATCAGTGTACTCCTTGCCCTGACCGAATAGATGCGCGATATCAATTGAATTGCCGCCGGCGCAATTGATTAGATATTGAGCTTGAACCACGCTGCCGTCAATATTGGATTTTATCCGGACATAGTCAGTCTCTATGCCGACTTGCCCAACAGAAAAATTAAATATAAATTGCGCGCCATTAGCCTGCGCGTCTTTTTGCAGCGCTTGCGTAAAAGCCCGATAATCCACGGAAGTGTCCGCCTTAGAATAAATCGCGCCCAAACATTCCACTTCGGGTTCCATTTGCTTTACTTGCCCTGAGTCCAAATACTCCACTTCGGAAGACTGCATGCCGTTTTGCGCAGACCACTGCAAATATTTTTGCAAAATCGCGAGCTGTCTGGCATCGGAGGCCACTTCCAAGGTTCCAATCTCTTTCCAAGGCAGGTTTCTCAATTGGGCATATTTTTTCCAAAGGTGGTAAGAATGTTCCGCAGTGCGCGCGAATATTTTTCGTTTAACCGGATCCAGATAAAAAGGGCGATGAATAACGCCGGTGTTTCGCCCCGAAGTGTGAAACGCGGCTTCTTTCTCAGCCTCCAAAACCACGACTTTACCTTCATAAAGGTTAGAAATCCAATACGCCATTGCAGTCCCAAGAATACCGCTGCCAACAATAACCACATCCGCTTTTTCCATGTGTTAAATATATCATTTCATTTTCACCGAGACCATAGCAACCCGAAATAAAATTTATTCCTTACAACACGTATTGACTATTTGATTCAAAGATATTAAAATACCACCATAGGTACTATAGCTATGGTGGAAAATAATAAGCAGATTAAGCCCATCGTTCTCCCTAAAAAACTTAACGTGGCGGCTTCTCAAAACATCATAGACGCTTATAGGGAAAGCCTCGGTTTTAACGGCGCGGTCATGTTTGATTTTTCAAATGTAACTTGGGCGGAACCCATTGGCTTAACCATTATTTCAACCGCAATAAACAGATGTCTCCTTTCCAAAAAATCGACTTACTACGCGCCACCTAAAAATGACCGGTTTAGGGAATACTTAAAAGACATGGGTTTTGATAATCTATTCCTAAACGGAGAAAACTATTTTTGTCGCTCGACTTCTCTCGCTCTCAGACGGTTCATATCCTTTGATCCAGGCTATGTAGAGTCTTTAGTGTTATTGGTAGAAAACGCAATGAACTTATCAGAAACAGAAAAAGATCACGTTAATTTTTATATAAATGAGTTGCTTACAAACTGCATTGATCACAGCGTGAGCCCCATCGGATGCTATATCTGCGCGCAATGGCATCCCCAAATAAACGAAATCCGTATTAGCGTTGCGGATGCCGGCATTGGTATAAAAGAATCTTTAAATCGATATAAGAAGTACGGTAAATTTAAATCGGATGAGGAAGCGATCCTAAAAGCTATTGAAGAGGGCGTCACGACCCGAAAATCTCACGGAGGGCTGGGACTCAGTAACGTTAAACGATTTCTAGCTTTAAACCGAGGAACTCTTACCATAATGAGCGGGACTTCAAAGGTTAACTTCTACTACAATAAAATCGAGAGAAAGACGCACTCAAGCGCAATCGACGGAACTGTTGTTGACATACGCATGTTTCGCGGAAAAACGCTTTCGCCTAAGACAAGGACCTTTTTTTCATGAAAATTAACATTAATAAATCATGCGGGAAAAATACCGTATCCAGAGCTGACGGCAAAAAAATATATTCCTTAATAGTTGGGGCATGGCATAAAGAAAAACAAATCGTCATTGATTTTGGAGACATCTCAGTCTCTTCAATTTCATTCCTTGATGAAGCTTTGGGAGTATTGCTGCTTAAATATTCTCCGAAAGACATTCTCTCAAAAATAAAACTAGTTAACATAAGACCATTCGACAAATCAGTTTTAAACAATATCATGTCCTCACGAATGAGGGACAATAAAAAATGAGTGTATCTTCTCTTGAGTCCTGCATAAATAATATGGAGAACAAAAGAGGAATACAATTGTTTTACTGTTTGTTTTTTTGATTGAATATTCAAAACAAAAAGAGTATAATTTTTTGCAATGTTTGGTGAAACGATTTTTTTAGTTAGTTCCCGATTATAGGGAGGGGGCGTTGCATGGCGAAAGTGATGGTCGTTGACGATGAAAATGACGTGGTGGAACTCATCAAGTTTATGCTTGAGAAAGATGGCCATGAAGTTATTACCGCTTCCAATGGCAGGGAATGTTTGGATATTGTGGAACCTACCCAACCGCAGTTGATTATTTTAGATATCATGATGCCGGAAATAGACGGATACACCGTCAATACTCGGCTCCAAGAAAAAGATGAAACGCGCTCTATTCCCGTGATCATCCTGACTGCTAAAGGCCAGATGCGCGACCTTTTTGCTTTGGGAACCAATATCGTCGCGTTTATGGAAAAACCGTTTGACCCTAAAGGTTTGCGCGATAAGATCCGCGAACTCCTGGCCAACAAAAGTTAACCGCCACCAGACGAACCTGATGTCCGACTCAAACGAAAAAACATTGCCACCCCTCCTCGCTCCGGCAGAACACTCATCTCCCGAAGCCGCCCTCATGCAGGTCCGCAATGAAAAAAGATTGCGGCTTCTGGCAGCCAACGAAAACCCTTACCCGGTGAGCGCGCCGCAAATCACCGGGCGCATGAGCAGCGTTGCCCTCAAAGTTCAGTATGAGGGTTTAAAAACAGGGGAAGAAAGCACCGAAAAATATAATTTTTGCGGGCGCATCGTTACGCGCAGAGACATGGGCAAAGCTACCTTCGCCCACCTGCAAGACGTGGATGGACAACTGCAGATTTACGTAAAAAAAGAGCTCCTCGGCGAAACAATCTATCAATCCTTTGCGCACAATCTGGATATCGGGGACATCATCGGCGTGCACGGCCTTATTTTTCGCACTAAGACCGGTGAAATCACGCTTAAAGTGGAGACTTATAGTTTACTTTCCAAATCGCTCCGGCCTTTGCCGGAAAAATGGCACGGGTTAAAAGACGTGGAAACCCGAGCCCGGCTCCGGGAATTAGACTTGATCAGTAACCCTGAGTCTCGCCACATTTTCAAGATGCGCAGCAAAATCATTCAATCCTTGCGCCGATCCTTATCCTTGGACGGCTATGCCGAAGTGGAAACGCCCATGATGCAATCAGTTCCCGGGGGAGCCGTGGCCAGGCCCTTTGAAACCTATCATAACGCGCTGGGTCAAAAGTTTTATTTGCGCGTTGCTCCGGAACTCTACCTGAAGCGCTGCCTGGTGGGGGGCATGGATAAAGTTTTTGAACTGGGACGAGTTTTTCGCAACGAAGGGATCGACACCACACACAACCCTGAGTTCACTATTTTGGAAGCTTATGAATCCTATGGAAATATGGAAACGATGATGGCCCTCACGGAAAAATTAATCCGGGACTGCGCTCATGCGACCGAATTTAAAAGCGAGTTCATAAACTTTGATCCGCCCTTTAAACGGATATCCATTGCCCAACTGTTTCGCCAATATGTGGGGGAAGAGGAATCCCGCATGGTGTTGGACCAAAACTGGGAAGCCTTGGCCCAAAAAACAGGCCACGCCGGGCAAAGCAACCTCACTTATAAAGTTTTTGACTATCTGTTCGCAGAAAAGATAGAGCCCAACCTCCTCCACCCTACTTTTGTGACTGAGTTTCCCGTGGACTTCTCGCCCTTGGCCAAATCCAGCGCAGGGTCAGCGAACTTAACGGAACGGTTTGAACTTTATATTCAATCCAAAGAAATCGCCAACGCCTATAGCGAATTAAACGATCCGGTAGAACAAAAAATAAGGCTGGAAAAATACCGGAACAGCCGGGTTTCATCAACCGCGCAGGAAGAAAAAGAGGGTATGGGATATGATGAATCTTTTATCCAGTCCCTGGAATACGGCATGCCCCCGGCCGGAGGTTTAGGCGTGGGCGTAGATCGGCTCGTGATGTTGCTCACTGGCGCGCAGTCCATACGCGATGTTTTGCTTTTTCCCACATTGCGGAGCTAAC
>JAHFBY010000004.1:0-7560 GCA_023249835.1 Elusimicrobiota bacterium
GCACGATAGCGCAGACGAAAATAAGTTGCTGCGGGAAGCGTTCCTCAACCATTTGGCTGTGCGTTGGCCAAGTCTAGGAGATCGAAAAAATGCCGAAACCTG
This sequence comes from Elusimicrobiota bacterium, assembly GCA_023249835.1. Lineage (GTDB taxonomy): Bacteria > Elusimicrobiota > Elusimicrobia > 2-02-FULL-39-32 > 2-02-FULL-39-32 > JAHFBY01. The sequence goes on from JAHFBY010000004.1 coordinate 103, forward strand.
CATTAACCGCGTTTTGAAATTAGGAGGGAGCGTTCCGCCGGCCGAAAATGCCAACGTGGAACTTTTGCGCTTTGTAGACGATCAGATGATGAAAAAGGGTCGAACCGTGCACGCGCGGATTTCAAAGCAGGTTAAATGGGAGGAGGTGCTCCAGAAATTGGGCGAAAAAGCTAAAGTCCATACAGTACCCGTCACCTATTTTACGAGCCGGGAGATGCTGGAGGGAAGCGTATCGGAAAAAAATGGGGAGATGGAGGTGAGCGACGGCGTGCTGGCCCGTTTTATTCGCACGGCCTCAGAAGAAAAGGATAGCGAGCATATATTGGTATTAGAAAATGTCCATAATTTGCGTTCGGACGTGGTCGTGGCGTTAAACGAGTTTTTACAGAGCAGGATCCTCTATATCTTTGGTCAAAAATCTGGCTTGAGGATGCCGAAGAACGCGCATATTCTTTTAATGAGCAGGGAGCCCTTGCAATGGTCTCCGGCTGAACAGTCGCGCATGGTCCACTTCCAGAGAGAGAGCAGTGACGAGGACAGAGAATGGGAGGAGCCTAAGACTAAAGAACAAGCAAAAGCCAAGCTTACAGAGGCTTTGAAAAGCAGGAAACCACTCTTATTAAGCGGGGATCAAGATTCAGATGCGGCGGGTTTGGCTGAATCTGCGGCTACGGATTTGAATTTGCAGGTCCAAAGTTACACCATGCACGGCGGATCGGATTTGGGAGATTGGGTGGGTAGCTTTAGCTTGGAGCTGGAAACCGGGAAAATTGTGCGCACGAACGTAATGCGAGATGGACACTTTAGCATCCCTCTGCTCGAAATGGTAAAACACGGCGGGTTATTTATTGTGAAGAATGCGGATTTAAACCAGCGGTCCGGAGACCTTTGCGCTTGGCTGGCCCCGCTGATCGCGGGCAGGAAAAGTATTGTTTTAGAGGAGCTGTCGGGTGAAGCTCTGGAGATCCATGTGCATGAGGATTTTCGCCTGGTACTGGTGGGAAATAGCTCAACTGGAATGGATCGGCAGTTGCCAAAAGAGGTAAAGCAGGCTCTTTTAAAGATAAATATACCCGCGGACAGTTTAGATCAAAGGTTGAATGTTGCAGTGAGCGAAGCGTTTCCGAATTTTTCCGTTTTTGATCGAAATGCTGTGGTCTCTGAGCTTAAGAAATTTGAAGGTCGTTGGAGAAATCTAGTCCAAAGCGAGGCTTCTTATCAAGAACAGGACAAAGTTAACTTGGGGCAGTCCCAAATCCGCCAAATTTTAAAATTAATGAAACTGTACGTGGACCAAGGTGAGGGTCATAATCTCGCCCTGGCGCGGGCCCTAACCGCAACGGCCTCTCATCAGTTCATGGAAGAGCGTTTAAAAAATAAAGTTCTGGCTTTGGTAGCGGACCAGTTTTCAAAAGTAGATAGGGAAAAGCTTAAGCAGTATTTGCAAGCGAGCGCTCTCCAAGATTTTTTAAAGATAGGAGAGACGCTCCTCTTACTTACTGAACCAGGATTTAACATGAGCCGCCTGCTGATAGACAACGAACGTGAACTTGCGGTTATAGATGCGGCCAAGGAACAGAGTTTTGAAGAACTCTTTGGCCCGGCCATAGATTTTGAAGTTGATATGACTAAAGAAAGGAATAGACTCATATTCATAAAAGGGCTGATTGGCCGGCACTTAGTTAAAAATGCCGATGAGAGTTCCCCTAAAAATAAAGTCCTCCACGTCCGCAATCTCGATCAGTGGGCTCCGGACCTGCAAGCCGCGTTTTTGGAGCTCGTCCGAAAGGGTTCCATTGAAATAAAAGTGGATGCGGGGAAGATAGAGCGGTTTTATCTGCCGAAAAATATTTTAGTCCTGGCAGAAATGCCGGCTTCTGCGGAACAGTCCCTGTTGCCGGAGGCCGTCGCCTCCTTGGCCCGCGTCTGTTTGCCGGAGCCGGGTTCAGATTTCTTGCTCCAAAAAGAAATCTCTGATCGCACGGACTTAGAAGCGCAATTCGCCAAAGAGCTTGTAGAACTCTATAAAAAATTAAAAACAATGGAACTGCAAAATTCCGCGATCCAAACTCTCTGTGCGTTAGACCTCTTTCGCGTTGGCGAAGCGGTTAGAGTTATGGAGGATAATACAACCGATAATAGGGCGAAGTTTCATAGAGCGATCGTGCGCGTCATTGGCTCGAGGTATGGTCCCGAAGATTTTAAAAAATTTCAAGAAATATTTAAATCTGTTTTTAAAGTTTCGCCCCCCTCATTTTTAAGCGATGGAGAAAAACCCCAGCCTCCGAGTTCAATATCTCCAGAAAACCAGCTCGTCTATACCCCGACTATTTTGAAAACGCTTGCGAACCTAGATCTTGCCGACCGCATGCATAAGGTAGCGGCAATTTTTGGCGAGACCGGGGCCGCCAAAACCACGATTGCCGGCCACTACGCTGAGGTTACGAAGCGTAAATTTTATAAAGTTCAAGCCCATGGTTCGAGCTCCATCAACGACTTAACATATACGATTGTTAAGGGCGCGGATGGCCGCATGGTTAGGAAAATTCAAGATTTTTACATGCTCCTTAAAGATGGCGGCGCGGTCATAGATATTGACGAAGCCAACATCGCTCCCTGGCTCTTATGGGTTTTAGAGCCGATCTTGCGGGGAGAGCGCATGGTTTATCCCATGGTTCCGGGAATGGAGCCCTTTCCCGTAGGAGAGGGCCTATTTATTGTCTTAACCATGAACCCAGCCAGCTATTCCGGCAGGTTGCAAATTGATCCGCGGTTAATGCAGAAAATGGCGCAAATCTGGATGGATAAGGCAGAGCCGGAAGAGCTCTTAAAATTCTTGAAAAAAGTTTTGAAACGCTTTTACCAAACCAAACCCTAAACAATTCCAGCTCTGATTCTACCCAATCCAGTGAAACCGATGAAATCAGAGAAGTGCCTGATGTCCTAGTTGTTAACAGGGTAGAGCTAAGCGCCAAAAAAATAGCGCCTGCCAAAACTCAAAATCCAATTGAACAGATGCCAAAAAACCTCACTATTTTTTGTAATGTCGTAATAGTGAGTCTTATCATATCCATAAGCCTCACTCTCATTTGCCTATTGATCATTGGTCTAGAGCACTGGTTTAACTGGAAAATCCCCATGATCACAGATTTTATCTCTGATTTCTTTTTAAATTTTGTCCCGCAACACAATCAAAGCGTTAATGTGACTTCTGATCCCGGTGTACCCAAAGTGCCGGAACCGCAAGATCCACCCGTAGAGCCGCCTGGAGCACCAGTAGATCCAGTAGATCCTGGAACGCCGATAGGGCCGCCTGGAGGTGGGGATCCTGGAACGCCGATAGGGCCGCCCGGAGGGCCTGGAACGCCAGCACCACCTCCTCCGGGAAATGATATACATACGGAAAATGATGCACATAATCCACGGGCAGCTTGGCTATTTTGGGGGGTTTTTAATATTGTCATTATATTTATTATCAGCCCTATATTATTTCTCTTGACTTTTCGCAATGATGTTGTTGCATCGCAAGAGAAAATAGAACAATTAAGCAGTCCTGAAATGTCAACCATTGCCATTGATGGAGATATGGATAAGGCGGTAAAGCAAACAGCTTGGAATGTGTTTACTTCTGAACCCAACGAATTTGCGCGTTTTGCATCTTATTCAGTCGGCAATGATGAGCTGTCGCTTCCAACTGAGAGAGTTTCAGCTAATGTGGAAAAAGAAGGGGATCTCGACCTTTCTGATTTAAGGGTTGTCCGTGGTTCGTATCGAATAATTTCCGGCGATTGGATGCTATTGCCGAGCGTTGCGGCAGGAGCCGTTATCACTAAAATGACTATCCAAACCAATGACGGCCAACAGGTGGATCCGAAGACAATTAAATTTGAGCTTGAAAAAGACGCTAATGATAATTTTTTCATTCGGGTTAACGGCTTTCAGTTAAAAACCACGGTCAAGGTTTTATACACTTTGGCTGCGCCGCAGAGCTATTTTCAAGGCGTTCGCGCAATAGCAGACAATAATTTTACTTTTCCTTCCAGGATAGATGAGGAAGTCGCCGAAGCTTTGAAGGTGATGAAAATCAATGTGGATCAAAATATTACATCGCGCCAATTAGCGCTAAAAGTATTAAATTATTTTTTGAATTATTCCGATACAGATTTTATAAGGCCTAAAGAAAGATCGATGTTCCTAAACATCATTAAATCCAGGGTGGGCAGAGACCGCCATCGGGCTTATGCGATGGCTAAAATCCTCACTGCCATTGGATGGCCTGCCCGAGTTGTGGTGAGCGGGATGAAATGTTTTGTGGAAGCGAAACAGAATAATGGTTTTGTGCGGTTAGATGTGGGCGGAATCCATTCATTAGAAAATCCTTCTTTTAGGGAGAGCAAATTTTTAGGAATATCTATGACTAAGATGATGCTCACATTGCCAGGCGCTTACTTTATGTTTTCCCTAATAATTTTATATATAAATTTGATGATGTTGCATCTTGGGACCAATACCTTTATACAGGTTTTGGCAATAACGTTTGGAGGCGCCTTTATTCCAGCGCTTCAAACTGATCTGTACTCTCTCAAATATGGCAGATCGCGAGAGCTCAAAAAAATTAACCTGTCCCCAAGCTCGTTGGATTTGCAGAAAATGGATGGAGTTCGGGATTTTATAAGTTTGGTCAAGGAACGGCAGGAGCAGTCACTGCACTATTCCGAAAGGGGGCAAACGATTAGTCCGCAGAGGTATGTTACGGGGTCGCTGGCGCCTTTTATTAAAAATATTACGACCGGAAAAAGATTTAATGAAAACGAGCTGAAGCATAAGTACAGAGAGTTCATTGAAAGCGTTATGGATAAGGATTTACATAAAGTTCTAGCCCTAGCTCGGGAGTATCCTGAACTCCTTAGAGTTACCTTTCAAAATGGAGACTCCCTCTTCCATATCGCTGTTCGAATCAACGATATTCAACTCTTAAAAATATTAAATAAATCCGACGCCCATCCGGAAGATTTTAAAGACAAGGAGGGCCGCACGGCTTTAGAGCTTGCGCAAATTATGCAGAGGAATGATGACATGATCATTCAGTTGAAAGGAACTCCTAGGGAAAGATTGGTGAACCCCTCGCATAAGTATAATTTGCGGGAATTCTTGATTAATAAAGACGTTTTAAGCGCGGAGGCTCTTTTTAAAAGAGATCCGCAACTCATAAATGATCCTGAGGTTAAGCCGTTACAGTCGGCGGTTTTATCCGGCAGTATGGAAATGGTTACACTCCTTTTAAAACTGGGCGCAGAGCCAACGGATGGGGCAATAATGAAGGCGGCGCATAATCCCAACGCGGAAATTTTGAAGTTGTTGTTGATGTACCGAATCCAAGGAATTGAGATTGATTCTTGGAATATATCAAATCCTGAAAATTTAAGCCTTCTGATCGGATCGGGCAGGGCCCGCGTCAAAAAAATAATTCAAGACCCTACGCTTAAAGCATTGTTGATCAATGATGGTCAAGAGCCAAGTTCCTATCAACCAAACCTGCTGGAAGCCGTAAGGCAGGATGATGTTTACGCGTTAGGAGCAGGGTTAAATATTGACATGAATATGAGAGATAAAGATGGAGACACCCTCCTCATCTTCGCTGTAAAATCTAAGAGTAAGCGCGTGCTGGAGTTTTTAATTCGCAATGGAGCGGGTTTGGAGGAACGAGATAAAAATGGGTGTACGGCATTGTATTGGGCCGCAGTCCTTGGCAACCTTAATGAATTAAATATGCTGATTGGCAGTGGAGCGGATTGCAATGCTTTATCTACGGAAGGCGCTTCTCCGATCATTATTGCTTCATACCGTGGTCATATCGATATTGTTAGGAGGCTGATTGAATTAAACGTGGACTTGGAAATATCAATGCAAGAAAAGTATACTGCGGTTCAGTTCGCTAGAAGGAATCAATATGCAGGAATTGTGACGTTATTACACAAAGCGATCGCGCAGTTGGAACTTACCCCCGAAAGACTGTTTAATGCCGCAAAAGAGGGGAATGTTTATTTATTGGAAAAAGCTTTGAAGGCTGGATTGGATATGAATATGAAAGATGATAAAGGAAAAACCTGCCTTGCCTACGCTATTCAGTGCAAGCAGACAGAAGCGGTGGATTTTCTAAAAAAAGCAAACCCGGAAGAGGTATCTCCTAATGGAGTATCCGCCGCAGGAGCAGGGATGGAGGTCGCCACTGTTGGGAATTTTCGCGGCGGGATTGACAGGATTTCGGGAAATACAGTTCAGTTTACTCGCGAAGATGTGGGTTTGAACCTTGAAATCCACAGGCAGGTGAATGAGCAAATTAAATTATTGATCGAGAAAGGGCAATATCGCGTTCTCAAAGATGGCGCGGACAACATTTATCTTTTTGACGTTCCGGTGTTTAAGGCAATTGTTAACGGAAAAACCTATGAAAAGTTGGCGCATTGCAGTTTGGGAAAAAATAACCTCTACGTTGCGAGCCAAGGCCGTTCCTTGGACGCGGTTTTGGCGGATGCGCGCCATGAGCGCGCGGAACGGCAACATTGGCGAGCTAAAGGTCTGGCCTTGGCAAGGGAGAAGGGTATCCTCGCCGTTAACAAGAGTTGGGATGAACTTTCCCCGGAGCAAGATCAGAAAGTTAGGGAACTCTTAAGGCAGTGGATGCAAGGCGACAGCGTGCAAGCCTTAACGGAGATTGATCAGTTTGACGAGCTTGCGGAAAGTGAAGAGCCCTTAGCTATCCCAGCGGAAATCGTCTCTTTTGAAAATTGGATGGAAAGTTCTGGCGCTAGCAGTAGCGGCAACGTTGCTGTAGAGAGCGCTTTGCAATGGATGGCATTGGCCTTGCCGTCTACTATATTGCCGGAAGAAGTAGGTAAGGTCGCGGGGCTTATTCCCGGGAAATGGTGCGAGCTTACAAGGGAAATGCAACTGGCTTTAACTGCGCTTGTTAAATCCCAAGCTAACGGCTTTGAGGTTGCGGCAATAGCTGAGAGCGATGCCGAAAAGGTGGTTTGGCTCCCCGCGCGATTGCCTGGCGAACTCTTTGGTTTAAACGAGGAGACGCGGGTTGGGATAGGGGCTGACGGTTATCTGGTGCGGGCTAAAGGCAGCCAAATCTTGAGCCTGGGGATTAAAGCCTCGAGCTTTGCCGCGCAAATGGGTCAAGAGCTTTCTATGCAGGAATTAGCCTTTACGCTTGCGTTTATCTCCATGCTGAAAGGCCGCTGGCAGAGTTTGGGAAGGGTTCTGGCAAGCCCTAACCAAGCGCGCAAAGAGGGCCTGGCGTTATTAAGCGAAGTCGCTAAAAACCTGTTTTTACTAGAAGCTTCCAAACCCTCGTTCCAAATTGAGCTGCGCGAAAAGTATAACCAAATCGCGCGCGCCCTGGGAACAAAGCCTCCGGACCATCTCTTTAAAAGCCAGGTACATATTGTG
>JAHFBY010000004.1:7570-14462 GCA_023249835.1 Elusimicrobiota bacterium
GCGAAAGTGCTGACCAAGACTGCGCAACAAAAGGGGGCGAAAGTCGTGGCTATTGGCGGGGAAACGGCAAAGCTGCTCAGTCAAAACAATATCCCCTTTGCCTCAACCCAGGCTGATCCCAAAAGCGCTCTATCAGAAATTAAAAAGAGTTTTCCAGACTACGGCCTCACGGTTTACGGCAATAACGATGCTGAATGGATAGAGCCTTCCCAACCAGAGCTCTTTTACGTAGATATGATCTCCTTGCAAAAAGGAGAGCTCAAGTTCTATCGCATTAAAGACGGCAAAAAGCAGCTTCTCACCGATCAGCCGCTCCGCATCCCCACCCAACAAATCGAATCCGCAGTCTACGCCATAAACTACATCCTCACCCAAGCTTAAATTAAATCGCGGAGCAGATTCATAACCGGCGATATGCGTATGCCTTCCGGAGATTGATAGTCTTTTATTCCCTGCATAGAAACTTGCCAAGCAGGACATTGCGGAAATCGCGTTTTTAAATATCGTAAAGAAGGGCTGAGCGCGGAGTCAGACCATTTACACTCAACCATCAGCTCAGGATTTTTTCCATCCAGTAAAACGAAATCTACCTCCCGTCCATCTACATCTCGAAAATAGCGGAGCTCAACGTCTCGCCCCAAGGCGTCATTTTGATAATGGCACCATTTTAAAAGGTGAACCGCTACCATATTTTCAAAACGGAGCGCAGGGTCAGGCAATAAGGTCCAGTACAGATGATAATGTTTTTGTTCTTTGCGCACGGCGCGGATTTAAGAGGTCACAAACGGGGGAACTCTGAAAATAGCGTAGAGCCTTTCCAATATCTGTATCCACTTGGAGATAGTCTTAAAGTTAACCTGTATGAGCTGGCTGAGTTTATGGATTGAGAGCGGGCTCCCCACCCGTTCGGGCAAACTGATCATGAGGAGTTCCAAGTTTCCGACATCGTGGACGCTTTCCAAGCTGAGGATATCTTCGCGGATCAATCGGGTGCGATATTCTCTGGACCATCGCTTGGACTGTATCGAGGATTGGCTTAAAAATGGTTCGGGAAAACCGCCGAGATGAAGCAGTTCACTCAACTCTTTTAAATTATTGATTTTCAATTCCGCGGCAGACAGGGGATAGAGCCTTAAGTAATGGTATCGCCCTTGCAGGGAATCTCCTCCAAAACGATAAAAATCTAACCTGGCGCTGCCGGTTACCAGCAGTTCCAGATCGTCTTTCCTTAAATCATACAGACCTTTAAGATAGTTTCGCCAGGAACGATATTTATGGATCTCGTCAAAAACCAGGCGCTTGGTTTGCGGCAGTTCCCGCTTTAATATCTTTTCTTTATGCTCGGCAATGTCCCAGTTTAGGTAGTCGGATTTTTGAGATATGAGAGCTTGGGCCAGAGTTGTCTTACCTGTTTGCCGCGCACCGCCAACAAAGACCATTTTATGTTTCAGGTCATGCTCAACCTGATCTTGAAGGTAGCGCTTCATGGTTTAAGAATACGAGTTTTTTATACCCATGTCAAGAATACAAGCGAGTTTTTTGTATATATGGGTAAATAGTTTGTTACCAGAATCGACTTAACAGGCAACATTTTTTAAAAATTCGTTACATTTTGTTTACATTTTGTTTAAGACTATGTGAACCCAATTTTTATAATATAAAAAACTGTACATTTAATGGCGATACTAATAAAGCAACCCCCTTTTATTAGCGCCGCCGTTATGGGTTTAGGTCGGGCGCAGAAGAAGTTCATCGCCCTATTTTCCATAACCGCGCTGCTATTTACACACCTGTTTGCGCCTTACGCGAACTGCCGGGGACTTTCCCTGCCTAACCGTGCAGACCCCTTGTTAACAGCCTACGTGCGTTCGTTAAAAAACAATCCCTTCGTTGAACAGATCTCAGAGGCTTTGGATCATGGTTTCATATTTTCAGAACCCTATCAAAAAGGGGAAAACTATTATTTGTCCATGACTTATCACGGCAAAAAAAATAAGATCATTTTTGAATTCGTTTACGTTCCTAAAAAGTAGCCGCGGACTTTACTGTCAGAGCGCCTTAACACTTTAAGGCAACAGCCTGGGACCTTAATCTCTGATCAAGGACCTCTTCCTCAGACTGGGCTGCGGATACTGGCAGAGCGCTTAGCAGCAAAAAAAGTGGAAGGGATTAGAAAAGGCTTGAGTTTATCAGAAGTGCGATGTATAACCGGAGCCCATGACTTGAGCCAAGCAACTTCCATGATGGGGTCAGAGGGGTATTACGGAAAGGAGTCGGGTCAAGTGGAGGTGATCTACCTCATTGGCAAGGCCGGGTGGGAAGAGGCGCTCTTTAGGTTGGGTGGATGGGTGGGGATTCCGCTTTTGATTACAGCTTTGGGTTTAGGATGGGTACCAGGGCTCATATTGGGGGCAGTATGGGCTGGACCGTTATTTTTGCTGATGCACCCGTTACGACGCTCTCAATCCCTGGACCCTTTGCGTCCGTGGCAAGGATGGGGCAAAGAGCTGGGCCGGGAACTTTTGGATTTTTCTTTTATTGGGTCGCGGTTTTCGGCAACGCTGTTATTTAACGGTGTATTCTTGAGCTTGTATCTGTTCCTGCCGGGTTTTTCTGGTTTAGCGATAGCGCTTTGCGTTGCGATCTTTTCTCATGGGTTATGGAACTTTTTGGCTAAACGGTTGGGTCTGGCGCAGGCGGATATTTTTGCCATGGCCGGGCCTCTGCCCCAGCAAAAGCGGAGCCTGGTCTTTACCCATAACATGGAGGCTTTGGACGCTCATTTTTTTAATGAGGCGCGCCAAGCTAGGGTACGCTATTTGCGCCTCACTTTGCGCGATCAGGCAGAGCTGGATCGGTTGATGAGCAAAGTTTCGATAAGAGAGGGAGAACTAAAAACAGAAGAGGGCCCGTTGCTCGATTTAGTGCGAAGTGGCGGAACCCTGTTCATTGACTATCATGGATCAGACCCTAAACTGGTGGAAGGTCTGAACTCGCTTTTTGACAAAAGCCCTTACTTTGGGGGAATTAACGTCGCGGAAAACCTGCGGATCATCGGAGCCATGGACGCGGAAGAGTGGAAACGCTATCCCGCCTCATTTTATTCGCGCTTTGATCAGCTCCTGTCCTTAGACTCGAGGTTCGAAGATCCCGTTAATTCGATCCGCGGGCCGCCCGAGGGCTTGGATTGCGAAAGAGTTGAACTCTACGAATCTCCGGATTTTAGGGAGGAACTCCTGGGCAAATATCAGTTAGACGAGGTTGGGGAAGTGAAAGTTATTGAAGGCGCGCTGATTAAAGCATTTAGAGAGAATCGGCCTTTAGTGATCCGCGGAGGCGACTGGGAAAAATCCGGGTTAGCCGGCTTTATCCGCCAAATCTTATTGCAGGGGAAAGTGGAGTTTAACGGGAAAGAGTTTCTTATTCCCCAAGGTTTTAAGATCTATCAGGAAGAGGGGAACTATGGCAAAGGGGTTCAAAATAAAAAGCTGATCTTGCCTGAGGATCGTCCGGAAGAAGAGGTTTGGGTGATAAACCGCGATAGCCAAGATCTCTTGTTCGCAATGACGCACGCGGATGAGGAAGGTCGGCTCACGCAAAAACCAGGGCTATTGCAGTATTCCAAAGTTTGTTTGCGCGTTACGGGTCTGCTCCCGGACTGGGTATGGCACCGGATCCTAAACGCGAACGGGGAGGTGGAGGTTCAAGTTTTGCCCGAAATCCCTGTTCCGGAAGCGTACGAGCGTTATATGCCTTTGGGATGGAAAAAAGCTGGTTTAAAAAAACCGCCTTTATCTTGGTCGGACGCTAGTGATAAAAAAGCGTTTGTGGTAGAAGGTGAGGACGCAGGCTTTATCCGCGAGCAAGCGGTCGCGGCGTTTAAAGGGAGAGATATCGTAACCATTCCCGTTACCCCGGAAACCACCTTGGATCAGTTAACCGCGTCTTTGGAAGTGGAGAAAGATATTGACAAGAAACGATTTTATTCCCAAGGCAGGGGATTGATTGCGGCTTTGAAAAAGGGATCGGTGGTGATCTTGGAAGGGTTGGAAAATAATCCGGCATTGTGTCGCCAGATCGAATCGGCGCTCTTAGAGAGTCCGTATCTGATGGAAAACGGGGAACGGCGGAACCTCAAGGATTGGAGAGGCACGTTGATCCTGACGATAAAACCCGGCGCGAATATGATTAAAGGAGAGGTTCCGCGATTAGAGAGCGTTCCAAGGGATGAAGAGGTTAAAGCGATCTTGGCAAGGGAATGTGGAGAGAGGTTTACCGCTGAAGCGTATGAGGCTCTCTTAGGGTTGAGGGAGATGATAAAAACATTGCCGTCTCCGGCAGTTCCTAACCTCTATCCGCGGGACCTGCCCTTTACGCTGGCGCGGTTAAGGAGGTTTTTTTCCTGCTCTGAGAAGCTGGAATCATTAGAGAATGTTTTTCTCGCGCATTACCATGAAGATCCGGAAGTGTACGCTTTCCTGCGGGTGAAGGCGCGGCTATTGTTTAACTTGGAAGAGAGCGGGTTAAAAGAGGGTACAATCCATGGTCCGCGCCTGATGCGAAACCTCAATAAAATCGTGGACAGGGCTCCATGGGAACCCCATTTTTGGCAATTTGCCGATACTTTGAGTTTGGGACGGTTAAAGGAGGCGTTGAACCTAAATGATTCCTATTTAGAACCGCAAACGGATCGGGTGTTCAGAATGGTAAAACGGGCGTTGGTCCGTAAACATCGCGGCACGGAAAAGGAAGGTTTTTACAGGATGCGATTTGGGTTGGAGGAGGGGGATCGCGAGCTCTGGGACGCACCGGATATAGATAATGAAGCGCGCTCTGGGGAAGAGGGATGGGGGGAGCGTAAAGCGCGGGTGATTCGAGCCTTGAAACAGGGAAGGGCAGTGATGCTCGTAGGATCGCCAGGCACAGGAAAAAGCCGTGTTGCGGGTGAAATCGGCAGGGATATGGGTTATCCTGAAGATCGAATTTACGGACCGATCACGGTTGGTCCGGACGTGCGCGAGTCCGACGTGTTAAGTCAGCGGACTTATGAGGGTGGAAGAACTTTTAACCTCGATCAAAGCATTGCGAAATGGGCTAAAAACCCGGATGGAGGGCTATTGATCGTGGATGAAGCGATCTTGGCAAGGCCTGGGTTTTGGCAGTTTATGAAGGGACTATTCGCAAAAAAGCCGTTTATATGGATAGAAGGAGAGCGCCATATGCTAATGGAGGGTCACAAAGTGATTTTTACCGGGAACCAAGCCTCGCTCACTGGGCGGAGTTATCATGAACTGATCCAGGAGAACATGGCTGCGATCTATTTTCCGGAATTTGACAGCGGCTTTTTAGGAGATCGGATTAACGATTATTTGGATAGCGCAAAAAGAAAAGGCAGAGAGTTAAAGGATTTAATCCTCTCTCTGCACGAAACGTTTAGGCAGATGAATCCGGACCTTGGCTTTTCCCTGCGCGACGTTCAGGAACTTTGCGCTCGGGTGAACGTTCTTTTAAAAGAGGGTTGGACTGACAAAGAGGTTGTAAATATTGCCTGGCAGCAGTACCAAGGAATTTTTAGCCCGGAAGAGCGCGTTGCCTTAAAGCATTTGATAGAACTCCGCTACGGAATTGTTTTACAAGATGAGGGAACTGCGAAGGGAGAGATATTAAACGGGGTGGCATTAGTGGAATCTACGGCGCAATTAGCCGCGGGTGTTAAGGTGTTCCTAACCATGCGCCGAGCCCGAATAAAGGGGACGAGCCTGTTGCAAGGCAAGCGCGGCATGATCTTTGAGGGGCCTTCGGGCCGGGGCAAAGATCTAACCCTTAGAGCGATACTCGATAGAGCGAAAGAAAGATATGTTCACCTCAACGCTTCGCTCAACTTTGATGAACTCCTCCTTGCGATCCGGCAAGCGCAAGAAGATGGATCCATAGTCCTCGTAAGCGAATTAAACCTGTTGCCGTCCGCGCTCTTAGAAGGCAAACTAAACGATGTTTTAACCGGCAACGCGCATGCTGGCTTTGCTTTTTTTGCCACGATCAATTCCCTGGACTTTAGCGGACGGGAGAGGCTCTCCACTGCGTTACAGAACCGCGTGATCTATGAGCGCATTGAAGATTACAATGAAAAGGAGCTTTTAGAGATCGCTCGGCAGGAAGTTGCGGGATACGGGATTGCGGATAAAGTTCTGCGCTATGCGGTTAAAGTCCACGTTTGGATCCGCGGCCAGATAGCGGACCCCGCGCTTCGCCCTACTCTGCGCGACCTGCTGCGAGCCGTTAAACTGGATAGTAAAGACGCAGTGGAAAAGCTGTACAAACCGCTCTATTTGGATCGGGTCTTGAGCGAGCCTTTACCGGAGCGTTCAGACCTGCTCAAATACCAAGCAAAGAAGCCGATGAACAACGTGGAAATTTTGCGCAAGTTAGCCGGCGCTATAGCGCCCAAAGCAGCCGGGCCCGTACAGGTTAGGCTGGACGCGTCTACGCTTCACGGAGGGTATCACTCGGCAGAAAATAATTTGATTGTTTTAAGCGTAAATTCCATTGCCGGCGGATTATGGCGCGAGGTTTTGGTCCATGAAGCAGGACATGGCCGGTTCACCAGGCATTTCCCTGGTCTAGAGCTATCCAAAGAGGCCAATGTGCTCTGGCAAGACATGGAAGACTTACGCATAAACCGGGCCTTGGACAAACATTTTCCCAATGCCAATGTCAATGCGCCGTCCCAAAATGAAATCCGCTTTAGCAAAATAGTTAAGAATTCAGATAAGGACGCTCTTTTTTCTTGGATGCACAAACCGGATCAGTTAACTCCAGGGAAAATGTTCCGTTACGCTTTCGTGGTTTATGGGAAGGATCTGCTTAGTAAAAACCAAATCCGGGATTTTGC
>JAHFBY010000231.1 GCA_023249835.1 Elusimicrobiota bacterium
TTGAAAATGGATTTGGATAAAAAAAGAAAAAATTTGGTCACAGAGAAAATAAAAACTGATAAAATTGTTCGTGAAGCGGACCATTGGGAAGAGTCCCTCCGTCATTTTGCTAAAGAGACGGTTCGGGCTTCGGAACAAAAAGATCAAATCAACGCTGAACTAAAGAGTTTGATTCAGTCCGGCATTGCCGAGTTTTCCAGAGAAAATTATTCCGCTGCTTTGCGGTCTTTTGAAGATTCGTTGCGCTTGGATTCCCAATCGGCCATAGCCCATCAGATGTATGGTTTAACTTTGGAACAAATGGGTAATAAGAAGTCCGCTTATGAAGCGTTTAAACGGGCCTTGGCTTTGGATCCGGGAAATGAATTTTTGAAAAAACATATGGCAACATATGAAGGATTGGATGCATTATAAATTGCCTGGGTTCAAGCGCGGATTTATAAGGGAGAACAGCTATGGCTGAGGAATTGGAATCAAAGAAAGTGCCACCGGTACCCCCGTTACCCCCGTTACCACCGGTACCCCCGCCCACGCCTCCGCTTCCGGGAGGATTGAAACCGCCTTTAAAAATTCCCAAGCCGCCAATGGGGTTAAAATTGCCGCCCAAAGGAGAGTTGAACGTTTCTCCGGGGTTTCATGGAGTTCGTCCACCCGTGTCGCTCACTTTGCCTGCGGCGCCTCCGATGATTTCAGGTAACGTTTCCCGCGACCTAGATGAGCGGTTTAGAAGGATGGAAGAACAAGCCAAAGAAGCCGAAGAGTCAAAAAAGAAGATGGAGCGATTGCTTTATGAAACTGAATTAAAGCTCAAGGACGAAAAAGAAAAAGCTCTTTACCAGGCGATGAAAGCCCGGGAAGAAGAATCTCTTTCGCTTAAAATGGAGCAGTCTTTAAAGGAAATGCAGGACAAGTCTCGCGTTGCCAGACGTGAACAGGAGTTGGACGAAGCGCGCGCTCGCGCGGAAGAAAAAGTTAAAGATTTGGAAAGGCGGCTCAACGAGGAGCGGGAAACCTGGGTCATAAATTTAAAAAAGCAGATGGAGTTGCGGGACTCGGAAACCAATCAAGTGGAAACACAGTTGGAAATGAGGTTTCGCGATTTGGAGCGGCGGTGGCTTGAAGAAAAGTCGGGTTTGACTCAAACCTTAAAATCCAAGGAAGACGAACTGGACGATTTAGGAAATATCGTTAAAGGCGCCGAGGCTAAAGTGAAAATGGCGGAAGAGGAAGCCGAGCATAGCGTGGAGTTGGCCAGGCGGGAGTTTGAGCAGGAGCTGAAAACAAAAGAGGAGCAAGCCGAAAGGGACGTTCGGTATTTAAAAGAAAAGTTGGACGTGCGCGAAAGGGAACAGATAACCCTAAAGGCGCATATGGCTATGATTGAAACTCAAGTGCGGGCCGCGCAGGAAACCTCTTCGCGTACCATGGAAGATAAGGAACGGTCCTGGCAGGCGCAGCTTTCTGACCTGCAGAAAGATTTCTCCACTTTACGGCAGCAAAAAGATCAACTGCAAATGGACTATTCACGGGCGAGCGCCGAAACAACAACTCTGCGCAAAGAAATAACAGAAGCGGAAAAAAGGTGCAATTTGTCCGAGCAGCGGTTTCAAGAACTGAAATTTCAGAGTTTTCAAACGCAAGAAGAGACCGCGCGCAAACTTTTTGACTTAAACGGGGACCGGCATCGGCTGATGCAGGAAGTTGAGAATTTTAAAAAGAAAATTGACGAGCAACTAAACGTTGAGCGCGCTTTAAACGAGCGGTTAAAGGCCAAGGAAAAAGAAGTTGAGCTTATGTCCGCGCAAATGCAAAACTTGAACCAACAAAAAGAAAATGAAATTTTAGAGCTTGCCAAACGCAAGAACGACCAAATATCCCAAGTGGAACATTCGCGGTTGGAAGAAAAAAATAGTTTGGAAAAATCTTTTCATGAAGCGATGGCTCTAAAAGACAAAGAGTTAAAGCCCCTCTTTGACCGCTATCAGCAAATGTTGCAAGACAAGGAAAAAGATATTGCAGGGCTAAAGGTAGAGCTGTCTACAATTGAAAATAAGCTGGAAAGAAAATTCGAACGCGAGCGCGTACGGCTCTTGGACACGGCTGGGGTTCAGTTGGAAGAGGAAATCGCAAAAAAGACCGATATCGCTCAAAAACAACTTTTACAAATTAGAGAGTCCGTGTCTCAGGAGCTGGCGCTTTTGGAAGACGCCGCGAATAAAGAGCGCGCGCAGTTTCAGGAAGTTTTGGCCAAGAAAGAATCCGAACTGGGCGAAGCTTTGGAAAAGCTGGCAAAATTGGATAAAAAACTATTCGAGGAACGAGTTGACATGGACCGGCAAATTTCTGCGATGCGGATAAAAATAGACGAAGAGCGCGAAGAGCGCGACCAAATTCTAAGCCGCAGCGCGCCCAGCCAGGAAGACCGGGTAGAGTCCGAATTGGAAGCTGAATTGGAAAGAAATATTCAATTGGCAAGAGAACAGGAAGAGGGAGCTTTTGTTCCGGCGCCGATTGCGATTCCTTCAATAGAAAGTTTAAACCTTCAGGGTGATGCGCAGCCGGCACAAAAAGTATCCTGGACCAAGCGATTTATGCAGTATTTGGGCAAACCTGTCATTGAGATTGACCTGGAAAAGAAAAAAGACGCCACCTCCTCCGGGTTAGAAGCTGGAAGTTAGTGGAAATTCAATCGCCTGCAGAACGGATTCGTTCTACTCGGGCCCGGTTAGATGAAAAATTAAACGGGATAGAAAAAAATCTTTTTCTGGAAATTTCCAGCCGTTCCCCTTATTTGGGCGCTTTATTGCGCGCTACTAAAGGCAGTTTAATTGAAGAAAGCGGTTCGGGAAACCTTGTTAGTTCGCCCGAATTTACTGCCCTTGAGTTAACTGAATTAGAAAAAAAAATAGATGAACTCCAGGAACAAAATGCGGAGGTCCTACAGGAAAAAGTTGAACTGACCGGCCAAATCACCTTATTTGAGCAAGAGATGTCCCGTTTGCATGAAACCGTGGCCAGGTTGGGAGGGGAGGCTCAAGTTTTACGTCAAACATTGGCGCGTAAGGGGAATCGCAGGCGCAAAGGGGTTGCCCTTTGGCGAAAAAAAATTTTACGCGAGAAGATTAAAACGTTGCAAGCCGGTGAAACAGAGAGCAAAAGCGTTGTTTTTCAAAAAATAAATGACGAGGTCAGCAAAAATAGCGCGGAATCGCTAAAAAAATATGAAGAAGAGCGCAAGAGCCGAGAAGAATCGCAAAAAAAGAACGAAGAGTTAACTCGCCAAATCTTTCGTTTGACCAGTGAACTGGACTCAGCTCTAGAGCTGGTCGCTGAACTAAGGGACGAACTGCACGGCGTTAGCCGCGGCAAAACTTGACCCGATCCTGCTTGTTCTAAGATGAAGATCCTTTCCATATTCGGCACGCGTCCGGAAGCCATTAAAATGGCCGTGCTCATGCGCAAACTTGCTGATTCCCCGCACATTGAGTCCAAAATTTGCGTTACCGCCCAGCACCGGGGCATGCTGGACGAGGTTTTACGCATTTTTAAAATTAAGCCCGATTATGACTTAAACGTCATGCAAGACGGCCAGTCATTAGAGTACATCTCTCGTCAAATCATTGATAAAATGAGCCCCGTGATCAAGAAAGAAAAACCTGACCTCATTTTAGTGCATGGGGACACGTCCACTTCTTTTTTAGCCGCTTTGTGCGCATTTTATCAGCGCGTGCCGGTTGGGCATGTGGAGGCCGGTTTAAGGTCTAATGATTTAGACCATCCTTTTCCCGAAGAGGGGAATCGCCGGCTGACCGACGCGCTGGCTAAATTCCATTTTGCGCCGACGGACTCGGCAAAAAATAATTTGATGCGGGAGGCTATTTCGCCCAAAAACATAATTGTGACCGGCAACACGGTGATCGATTCTCTTAAATGGGCAGTAGCTCAGCGGCATTCCTTTCGCGATCAAAATTTAAAAAAAATATTTAATGGGCCGGAAATAAAAAAGCAAAAGGTCCTGCTCTTAACCGCGCACCGGAGGGAAAATTTTGGCCGGCCTTTAGAAAATGTTTGTAAGGCGTTGCGGCAGGTGGTCTGTTCACATCCGGAAGTCCTGATCATTTACCCGGTACACCCAAACCCAAACGTGGTTAGCGTTGCGAAAAAAATTCTTAAAAATCAGGCGCGCATAGAGCTGTTGGCTCCGCTCGATTATTTGGATATGGCCCATTTGCTGAAAGCGTCCTATTTAGTTGTAACTGATTCGG
>JAHFBY010000232.1 GCA_023249835.1 Elusimicrobiota bacterium
AAGGCCATGTCTTTCCGATTCTGAAGGAATACTCGCGGTACTTGGAAAAATCCCAGGAGGTCCGCCATGAAGAACTGATGCAAGAGCTGCGGCAGTTGGAGCACGGAGTGTTTCAGCGCTTGGCGCGCGGAGACGAGCAGGTTGAAAAAGCAACGGTCATGAATCATGCGCTGCAATTGCAAAAGCGTTTTTGGAGCGAGAAGTTTAGTCCGGAGGATTGGAAGGAATATGAAAATCCCGGATCTGGCAACTTAAAAGAAATCGATGCGTTTATCCGGGAGCAAGAACCGCGATTGAGCATTCGAGCCTGGGCCGATGCGAGCTTAACGGAACCGCAGGAAAACTCTGGGCCGCTGACGTACGCGCAGATGAAGTATTTTCAGGAATCCTACTATCGCATCGCCTTTAAACGCGATGGAACTCTGGCGCAAAATTTTCTCAAGAAATCAGCGGCTGCGTTGTCTGAAGTCCCCGGCAATGAATCTCGGGCGCCGTCCATTCTGATCGCCGGCGGTTTCCATACTGCAGGCATCACGCGCGCTTTGCGCGAATCGAACAGGAGTTATATTGTTCTTCGCCCGCAACTGACCGCTCCCGAATCCGCCCCAAAACCCGCGTCTGAACTTTCGCAAAAAACTTTTCAAGAGATTGCCGAGCTTTATGCGGAAAATTTGCGCGCTCTCCATCAAGGCCAAGCCAATTCTAAAATTTTCAGTCAGTCCATAGACACTGTTTGCGATATTTTAAAAAATCGCCTTGTTTTTCATGGCCCTTATACGCGCGGAGAGTCCACTTATGTGCGCGCTCACTATCAAGGCAAAACTCAGACAAAAGACTTTCTGTTCGAATTTAAATCTTTGAACGAGCCGCTGGTAAAATCGCCCTTCCCCAATGCCGTCAAAGAAACTTTACGCGGGACTGCGGTCTCATTCACCCTGGCCCCTGACGCGCTTGCCAAAGATTTGGCTCTGATCATCGCTCAAGCCAAAACCGGAGGTGATTTAAGCCAAGTTTATTCAGATTTGAAGTTGGATTTTACTGCTGTTGTAGATAAAGAAAAAAACCACAAGTCTTTTCCCGATAAATTAAAAAAAGAACTTTACGAAAAAATTGGATTGAACATAAAGTATCTCGCTAAGTCCAACAAGGATGAAGCTTATTACCGCGAACTTTTAAGGCGGTATGAAGCAACGCTAACGTCCAACTACACAGCTGGTGAGCTGACTGCAGCAGATATAGAATATTTTAAATTTTCATCCGAAATTTTTGACAACGCCTATTATCAGTGCGGTACTATTTCCGGGTATACAAACTACCGTTACATAAAGGCATTAAATGCTGAAAGAGCGCAAGCCATTATTGATGAATTGAAATTAAGCCCGCAAACAAGAATTTTAGATTTTGGCGCCGCTTATGGTTATATCGTGCATGAATTGCGAGAAAAAGGAATGAATGCGGAAGGGATAGAGATATCTGCGCATTCCGTAGACACCGCAAAGAAGGAACTTCCAGGGACCCTCATTCACTTATTGGATTCCGCTCAAATCTTAGCGGATTTGCAGAAGAATCCATATGATTTGGTTATGGTTAAGGATGTTTTGGAACATGTGCCAGTTTCAATCTTGCCAAGATTTTTGGGCTCTTTAAGAAGGCTTGGAAAAAGCATTTTAGTGGTGAGTCCCATCGCAGGAAAAGATGGAGAATATATCAATCCGGAGGATGATGTTGATTTAACGCATGTCATAAAATGGACCGATTTGCAATGGGCTCATTTTTTAACGGATGGACAACCTCAAAAAATTACTTATCTGGAGAAGTTAAACAAGAAGTTAAAAAAAAATAAGGCTGTCGGGACGCTTTGCTGTCTAGTAAACCCCTCTCCGCTGCTTGGCGCAGACCAATCCTTAAGCGCGGCAATGTCAAGGCTCGAGGCGGAAAAGTTCCTGGAGTTTGTTCCCGGGCGTTTGCGCGATGTTCAAGCAATGCTGAGAAAAGATCATGAGGCTTTTAAGAATATGGAGTCAAATCCGCTGGACAGCCTTCCTCAACAAACGGAACTGCCTCCTGAACTATGGTCGGAGATATTCAAGCATTTGTCGTTTAAAGACTTACTATCCTTTGTTAGAGTTTCAAAATCGGCTGTGGAATTAACAAACTATGACGACGATGCGTGGCGCAAAGAAACACAAAACCGATTTGGGGATGGCGCGTCTTTCCTGGATGAGAAATTCGTAGAGAGCGACAAGTTTCCGGGTTGGAAGAAAGCGCATCGGCTCTTGTCTGAAAATATGGACTTCCTTGCAGCGAATGCGCCGCGAACATTTGCGTCGGAAAAAGATTTGGAGATTTTGTTTAACATCCTGCGACATAGTAATCGAAATTTCAGCGGTTATTGGTTCTCAGTAGTTAAGAATGTGAAAGCTGCGCCTGCTGGTCCTCATGGATCTTACATCTACTCCTTGCCGTCCCAAAGCCCAGAAATGGTTGATTTTATTTTTTCCATTCTATATTCGCAGAACGATTTTAAAACTGTTTTGGCTTCAACGCTTGATCAGCTAGAAAACAAAAAAACCATCTCGTTATACGATCTTCTCGCTTATTTTTACAAGAACTCTATTGACGACCCAACGTGGCAGAAAACCCACCAAATCGATATCTCCGTTGAAGTCAGACAAAAACGTTTGGTATTCGAAATAAAACAGGGAAATGTTGTCCGGCTGTTCCAGATCGCGCTTTCTTATGCGAATCGTTTAGAGAATGGACGTAATACCTTGCCGCACGCGGCAGCCACTGGCGGCGATCTTGAGATCCTTCAAAAAATTTTAGATGCCTCGCCGCGAGAAGTAGACATTTTGAATAGAGATGAACAAAGCCCGCTCCATATGGCGGCAATGGAGGGGCAGGTGGGGGCTGCCCGGTTGCTTCTAGACAGGGGAGCTGCAGTGGATCTGAAAGATGAAGACGGTTGGACGCCTCTTTATTTCTCCGCTGTTAGGAACAAAAAAAATATTATTCCGATGATGGATTTGCTATTGGAGCATAAAGCGAACGTCAATCATCAAATTAAGCGGATATACCAAGAGAATCCCGCCACCAACTCCCCTCTGCTGGCGGAAGCAATCAAAAAGAATCGGCGCCAAAGCATGGAGTGGTTGTTGAATCATGGAGCGGACGTTGGCTTAGAGAACGGGGAAGGGAAATCTTCGCTTGTCATCGCCTTTGAATATCTTACTCCGCAAGACTTTAAAATATTTGTTGATCAATGGAGCAACAACCCTTCCATTATAAATGCATTGCAAGTTATCGCTACCAAATGTTACCAAGACGCAAGGTGGTCGGATGACCGCTGGCTCGGAGAGAGCTTTGGTCGTTCAGGTTGGCATACGATGTCTCAAGGCATAGAAACACTGCAGCAAGCTCTTGAGAACAAAGGGCATCCGCGCGTTCAAACGCCTGAGTTAGAAAGGGTGTTAAAGGCAATTGCGGCGGAGAAGGCAAGGCAGGACTCGCCGCTGGAGGCTTCAGGTTGCATGAGCATTATGCTTGCAGTTCCAATCTGGGGCGATTGGATCCAGGCCATCCAAAAGACAGCGCCCCATCTTTTGGACCCCGCCTTGGAGCAGTTCGCCAAGCTGGAAAATTTGGGGTTGATCGGCTCGTTTTTAGGCAAAGGGTCCATCAAAGGGATCCTGGATTTTCATAGAGATAAAATTAAGGAATCGTTGCCTTTACGGATGAACGAGGAAGGTTGGGGTCGGTTTGTAAATGCTTTGAGTCGATATGTTGCCCAGGCATCCGATCAGTTGAAGGAGTGGGGTAGCTCTTTCAGTGATTTGGAGACGATAAAGCAAAAGTTTTTAATAAATAAAAACGAATTTTTAAAATGTTCCATTGATGTGTTCGGCTATCTGCATGGAAAAGAAGTTTATGTCTATGATGGGCAAGGAACTCTTCGCCGTCAAGAAGCGTCGGATCTGGACGGACAGGGAGCCATGGATTTAGCTCAAATGATGGCGCGCAACGCGGTTCGATTCCTGGAAACCCTTCCGCAGAACTCTTCTCCGATCGAAGCTCTTTTTTCTGTTAAAGATTTATTAGATCGTTTGCATATCGATCATAATCGCAAGGCTAAGATTACTTTCCAACCTTTGGATTTTCTTCAAATCGAAGAAAATGAGAAAGCTTTTCCCATTCAAAGACTCCCGAGCGAATTGCTGAGTGAGACGGCAGAGTTTTTAAGAAATTCAGAACTGGC
>JAHFBY010000233.1 GCA_023249835.1 Elusimicrobiota bacterium
TGCACAAACTATGCAGGATTGACGTGGACAGTTTAGTGGAAAGGATTAAAAAGTGCCACTCCGAGTTAAATATGAAATCTCAAATCCCCTTACCCAGGTAAACCATCGCTGGACATTTCCTTGGCTATCTCCAAAAAACTCATTGCCGTTGCTTCCCCGTCCTTTTCAAAAAACGATTTCTTAAGAAAAGAACTGCGCAAACATTTTTCCAACTGTTCATTCAATGAAGAGGGAACTCGTTTTGACGAATTAGGTTTGATTAAATTTTTCAATGGCGCCTCCGGCGCCATTGTTGGACTAGAAAAAGTGAACGTTGCCCTCCTGCAAGGCTGTCCGGACTTAAAGATCATTTCACGTTACGGCGTTGGTTTAGACAATATTGACATTAAAGCCTGCCAAGAACGCGGACTAACATTAGGCTGGACCCCGGGAGTAAACCAAAGGTCGGTAGCGGAACTCGCCTTAGGTTTTATGCTCGCCTTGTGCAAAAACATTTACCCCACCTCGCTCAAACTTAAAACCGGAGTATGGCACAAACAGGGCGGCACGGACTTAACCGGTAAAACCATTGGCATAATCGGGGTAGGTCACATTGGCAAAAATTTAATTGGACTCCTAAAAAATTTTAATTGTGCAATACTGGTCAACGATATTGTAGATCAAAGTAAATATTACCTTAGAAACGGATGCCGGTTCGCAACAAAATCGGAAATCTTTAAAAAAGCCGATATCGTAACGGTCCACACCCCCTTGACTGATAAAACTATCGGGCTGGTTGGACCTAAAGAACTGCGTTCCATGAAAAAAAATTCATTCTTAATAAATACCGCGCGGGGCAAAATTGTTGACTTAAAAGCCTTAAAAACGGCTCTCGTTGAAGGGTGGATCTCCGGCGCAGGATTAGACGTCTACGATGAAGAGCCGTTCTCGGATTTAGAACTGCTGGCTTTGCCCAACTTAGTATGCACGCCCCACATTGCCGGCAATTCGCTGGAAGCGGTGCGCGCCATGGGACTAAGTTCAATTGAACATTTAATAAAATATTATAAAGGTCAACGGTCTTGAAAGCTCTTATATTTGGCGGATCTGGATTTTTAGGCAGCTATGTCGCCGACGAGTTAACCAAACGTAAAAATCAGGTGACCCTATTCGACAAAGAAAAATCCGCCTACTTACAAAAAAATCAAAAGATTATACTAGGCGACATTCTGGACCAAAAAAGCGTTATAAACGCGGCTAAAGGTTTTGACGTGGTCTATAACTTTGCCGGTTTAGCGGACATTAACGTTTCTATCTATAAACCCTATGAAACCATTCAATTAAACGTCTTAGGAAACCTAAATATACTAGAAGCCTGCCGCGCGCATCGCGTGCAGAGGTTTATTTACGCAAGTTCAGCGTATGCCTTTTCCGCCAAAGGATCTTTCTACGGTGTGAGCAAACACGCATCTGAAAAAATTATTGAAGAGTACGGCAAACAGTTTGGCATAAAATACACCATAATCCGCTACGGTTCAGTTTATGGAGAACGAGCAGACGTTCAAAACCGCATTTACCGGTTGCTTGAAGAAGCTGTTTTAAAAAAACAGATCACTTTTAAAGGCAACGGCGATGAGGAAAGGGAGTACATCCACGCCCGCGACGCCGCCAAACTGAGCGTGGATATCCTGGACAAAAAACATGAAAACCAGCATATAACCCTTACCGGCATCGAACGTTTTAAATATAAAGAGCTGCTCAACATGATCAAAGAGATATTCAACGACTCAATAAAAATTAAATTTTTAAAACAAAATTATAAAGGCCATTACCTGATCACGCCTTACTCTTTTAGTCCCATGACCAGCCAAAAGATTGTCAACAACCCCTATATAGATATGGGTCAAGGCCTCCTAGAAATTATTTCCAAACTACATAAAGACCTCAACAGCGCCAACTTTAAATCCAAACGATGACGACCGCCTCCTTAGAACCAGAGCAGTTCGCAGGTCAAAGCCTTTCAAATAATGGGATCATCAGCCGAAAAAACTGGACCCTGATTTTAACAGCTTTTGCATTATATGTGGTTGTGGGGTTTTATTTTTTAGATAAGTACCCGCTAATCTACGGCGATGAAGCCTACTATAACGAGCCGCCTATACAGTTTTTAAAAAGCCGCACTTTTCGCACCGATTTATTCCCGCCGTTAGGCGGCTTTGATGTTTCCAACCTCATCAACGGACGCATTTTCGCCTTTATTCAAGTTTTTGTCTTTTCAATTTTTGGTCAAAGCGTTATAACTTTACGCCTTCAATCTTTTGTTGCGGGCTTACTGTCAATACTATTGATTTATGCCTCTGCTCACTCCCTATTTAAAAATAAACGCGCGGCCGTTTTCACTTCCGGAGTTTTTGCGCTCTCGCACCTTTTAATTTTTGCGTCTCACTTCGGCAGGCCCGACATGACGGTTTGCCTGTTTGCCCTGGCTTCCTTTACCTTATTCTTGCAGGCCCTTAAATCAGACAAAGCCTGGCAGTTCCTATTAAGCGGCATGTTGGCCGCTCTTTGCGTTGACGTCCATCCTCCCGGAAACGTGGCAATCTTCATCATGTGGGCCGCAGCCATGCAACAATATTTCGCTAAAAAGATTCAATTTAAAAGCCTGTGCTATGTGGGAGTAGGCATAACGCTGGGCATTTTATGGTGGCTGAGCCTTCATGTTTTTCCAGACCCTGCGCTATTCATCAACCAACGCCCTCTAACCGCGGTATCGCAAGTCAACTCGCTGTTGGGCAATCCAATCAACCAACTGCTTTTGGAGTTCCACCGCTGGAAATCTTTTTTCTGGTACGGCGCCTTTCATCGCAACATGTTTTTACTGCTGCTGCTCTCTTTAAGCGCGATCTATGGCATCCTCCATAGATCGCAAACCGCATACCCATTGTTAATTGCCGCCATTGTTGGCGGGTTCCTTGGCTACACTATTTCTGCCCCCAACAAAACCGTATGGTACATTATTTACATCTACCCTTTTTTCATACTCTTGATCGTGCCCACGCTTTATGCAGCGGCCTGCTCACAAACGCGCTGGATGCGAACGTGCGGACTCGCTTTGGGACTCATTTACGCTTTATTTTTAGCGTCTGAAAACTATTACAAACTTCCCTTTTATCGTTCCAATTACAATGCCTTTATGGAAAAGGTTAGACAGGTGCTCCCCAAAAACTCTACGGTGCTTGCCCTGGAAAGTTATTGGTTCGGACTTAAAGACCACGTTAAATTTCGAATGTCCATGAACACCGTTGGATTTAAATACATAATGCCTCAACATGGCATTGGACTAGACTACTACGCCGGCTCCTTAGAGGACTTTTTAAGACGCAACCATATAGACTATATCATCGCCGACCCTGAAATTGTTTCCACCGCCTGGTCTGCGGTAGATATTACCAATCTGATTACAGAGAAGTGCGACTTTGTCGGCGAGGTTACGGACGAATTTTATGGCACATCCATCTATATCGCGCGTAAATCTCCCGCGCCTATCACCACTAAAATATACAAGATCAAGCAATGAAATTAATCTTTCATCCATTGCTTCCGAGCAAAATAAATTGTAACATTCAATTTACTTATGCAATTTATACACCTATAAAAAAGGATTTATGAAGGTAACTTTACTCATTCCCACCCTCAATGAATTCACCGCCCTCATCCAAATCATGCCCCGCATTAAACGCGAGTGGGTAGATCAGATATTGTTTGTGGACGGTCAATCTACCGATGGCACGCAGGAGTATTTAAAAGAACATGGTTACCAATATTTAGTGCAAAAAAACATGGGGTTGCGACAAGGTTTTATGGAGGTCCTTCACTTAGTAGAAGGAGATGTAGTGATCACCTTTAGCCCTGACGGGAACTCTATACCCGAATTAATTCCCCCTTTAATTGAAAAGATGAAAGAAGGCTATGACATGGTGATCGCCTCCCGCTATAAAGATGGGGCCAAAAGCGAGGACGACGACTTCATCACCGCTTTTGGCAACTGGTTTTTTACGACTTCCGCCAACCTCCTCCATGGGGGCCGCTATACCGACGTTATGGTCATGCTGCGCGCTTACAAGACCAAAATTATTTATGAGTTGGACCTGGATAAAGAGGAGACCTATAGCCTGGAAGAAAAATTATTTTTTACTAAAATCGGATGGGAACCTATTTTATCCGTGCGCGCCGCCAAACGCAAACTCAAAGTCACAGAGATTCCAGGCGATGA
>JAHFBY010000234.1 GCA_023249835.1 Elusimicrobiota bacterium
CACTTTGCCGTGCACGATCAATTTAACGCCCGGTTGGAACTCTTTGCGAAAAGAGTTGAGCACGTCGTACTTAAAAGATTTCTTGCGCATCCAGCGGCAACTAAGAGTTCCTGAGCCGTCTTTGATCAATACGCTAACCACCGCTAGTCCGGTTCGGGTATCGCTAAAGGATACCGATTCAACTTCACCTTGAAAGGTCATGGCTTCTTGCACGCGCGCAAGTTTGAGCGGAACCAACTGGCGGCGGTCTTCCCAGTCGCGGGGATAATAGTGGATCAAGTCGAGCGCGGTTAGGACCCCAATGCGCTTAAATTTTTCCGCCATCTTGGGGCCCACCCCTTTTAAGTACTGGATGGACATTTGCGATTGGATTTGTTGATTTTTATTTATTATTTTAGTATTATTGATGTATGGCATACCGATGCAAAATTTGTGATAAAGGTCCTTCTGCGGGTAAATCGATCAGTCATTCTCGTCGATCCACCTTGCGTAGATTTCTTCCCAACCTGCAAAAGATTCGTATAAATCTGGCAGGAACGGTTAAGCGTCTTAACGTTTGCACCAACTGTATACAGTCCGGTAAAATCCAAAAAGCCGCGTAAGACCAAGAAGTTCCTTTTCATTCCAGACCCTATTGTATAAAAAATTTAGGGTCTTTTTCCTATTCATTTTTCGGTTTCGCGGAAATATTTGCGAATTTTGGATCTTGCTCTGGGCGTTTTAACTAGGTCCAGCCAATCTTTATGCGGGTGTTGGCCTTTGCGGGTTTGAATTTCACAGCGGTCGCCGGACTTTAAAACCGTGTCCAGTCGCACCATCTTGTCGTTGACTTTAGCGCCGACGCAAAGGTTCCCCAAATCCGAATGAATCGCATATGCAAAATCAATGGGCGTGGACCCGTTTAAAAGTTTGATGACGTCCCCTTTGGGAGTGAAGACGAACACCTCGTCAAACTCTAAATGCGTCTTGAGCTCCTCTAAAAAAATCGCCGGGTTATCAGTCTCTTTTTGCCATTCTAAAACCTGTTTAAACCAGTCCAGTTTATTTTCAAAGGAATCTTTTTGCGGTTTGGCAACAGGCGCGGTGGAGGCGCTGTGGTTCCCCAGTTTATAGCGCCAATGCGCGGCAATGCCGAACTCCGCGATCCGGTGCATTTCTTCCGTGCGGATTTGGACTTCCACGATCTCTTTGGGCGTTATTTGGATAGTGGTGTGCAAGGATTGATATAAATTGCTTTTGGGCATGGTAATGTAGTCGGTAAAAGAGTTGGGCACAGGAATGTATTGGCTTTGGATGATTCCTAAAACTGCGTAGCAATGCTCTACCGTGTCGGTCAGCACGCGCAGCGCGAGAAAATCTTGAATTTCCTCGAAGGGCTTTTGCTGGCGTTGGATCTTTTTATAAAGGGAGTAAAGGCTTTTTGAGCGCGCGGAGATGCGGTGAAAAAAGGGCTGATCTTTTAACAGCGCTTCAATTTTTTCCGCGTAACCTTTTATGCGTTCCGCTTGTCTGGTTTCCGACATATGAATCTTTTTTTTGAACTCGCCGTAAGCTTTGGGCTCTAAATATTTTAGTGACAAGTCTTCTAAGCTGGCTTTAATCTGATATATCCCCATCCTTTGCGCAAGCGGCGCGTAGAGCGTGATCGTTTCTTCCGCGATTTTATGTTGTTTTTCCGGGGACAGGAATTGCAGGGTTTCCATATTGTGTTTACGGTCGGCCAACTTCAAAATCACTACGCGGATGTCCTGGGCAGTTGCGATCAGCATCTTGCGCCAATTTTCTGCCCGCTTGATGATTTCTTGAGAGGGAATCCCTTCGGTTTGGGGGTTGGGCGGCGGCAAGGAATCAATTTTAGTGACGCCTTCCACCATGTGGGTTACTTCGGGTCCAAATTTTGCCAGCAGTTCTTCTTTGGGAACAGTGGTGTCTTCAAGCACGTCGTGCAAGAGCGCTGCGGTTAAGGTGGGCAGGTCCAAATGGAACTCGGCCAGGATTTGAGCCACGGCCAAGGGGTGAGTGACAAAGGGGTCTCCCCCGGCCCGGTTTTGTTCCGCGTGGGCTTTTTTAGAAAATTCAAAAGCTTGGATCAAGGGCTCGAAGTTTTCTTGCGGTAAATAAACGCGAGCGGATTCTAAAAGAGTATGGAATGAGGCGTTTAGGTCCAAAACTCCCCCCGACCCCCTCTTTAACAAAAGAGGGGGAGAACCCCTTTAACGAAAGATACCTGTTCCCCCTCTTTTGTTAAAGAGGGGGTTAGGGGGAGTTGTCGTTGCACTAAACTAACTGCCCCGTAGTAACACTCAGCGGCGGGCTGGAAGGCATGGCAATAGAGCGCTTGGGCATGCGGCCCGCCAAATAAGCTTGTCGTCCGGCTTGGGTGCCTAGCTTCATGGCCAAAGCCATCAACACAGGGTTTTGTGCTTCGGCAATTGCAGTATTCATTAAAATGCCGTCTACGCCCAACTCCATGGCCAGGGCGGCGTCAGAAGCTGTTCCCACGCCTGCGTCCACGATCACCGGCACCGTGCGCACAGATTCGCGGATGAAACTAATATTGAGCGGGTTTAAGATCCCTTGTCCACTGCCAATGGGCGAGGCTAAAGGCATGACCGCGGCGGCTCCCGCTTCTTCCAGTTTTTTGGCAATGATCGGGTCGTCCGTAGTATAAGGCAATACAGCGAAGCCTTCTTTCACTAAAATTTTTGTCCCTTCCAACAGCGCGATAACGTCGGGCAAAAGCGTTTTAGGGTCGGCAATGATTTCCAACTTAATCAAAAAGGGCTCTATGGGAATAAGCTCGCGCGAAAGTCTGGCGATTTTAAGCGCGTCTTCCAAGGTGTAACAAGCCGCCGTATTGGGCAGGATGGTCATGTCTTTAGGGATAGCGTTAAAAAAAGAAGCTGCGGATTTATCAGATAAATCTACCCGTCGGATAGCAACGGTCACCATCTCTGTGCCCGAGGCCAATAGCGAATCTTGCATCTGTTCTAAATTCTTATATTTTCCGCTGCCTAAAATAAGGCGGGAGTTAAATTTTTTACCGGCAATGACAAGCGGTTGGTCATTCATGAGAACGTCTCCTCAAGTTAAAGTTCAATTATCCCCCTCCTATCATCTGGAGGATTTCTATGCGGTCTTGGTGGTGGATGCGGGTTGTGGCAAATTCCTTGCGTTTGATAATAGCGTCATTGACGTCAACGGCCACTAGTTGTGGTTCAACCTTAAGGCTTTGCAATAGCGAAAGGATCGTCATTTCTTCTGGCGTCTCCGACTCTTTACCGTTGACAACAACCTTCATGCGGGTTGGTTCTCCACCCAGTCCGGAAGCTGCTGGAGGCTGTAAAGCTTTTTGTAAAGGGCGGATCTTTGCAGCAGCTCTTCGTGATTGCCTTGATCTTGTATTTGGCCATGGTTGATCACCAAGATGCGGTCGGCTTTGCGCACGGTGGACAAACGGTGAGCAATGACGAGTACCGTGCGGTTTTGCATTAAGCGTTCAATCGCTTCCTGAACTAAACGTTCGGATTCAGTGTCCAACGCCGAGGTGGCCTCATCCAAAATTAATATCGGGGGATTTTTTAAGACCGCGCGCGCGATGGATAGCCGCTGCCTTTGTCCGCCGGAGAGGCGCACTCCTTTTTCGCCGATAACCGTATGGTACCCTTTTTCCATTTTACTGATGAACTCGTGCGCGTTGGCAATCTTTGCGGCTTCCATGATAGCGGAGATATCGGATTGCGCGGTTAGCGCGGGGTCGCCTTTTTTCCCGTAGGCCAAATTGTAGGCTACGGTGTCGTTAAATAGGATCGTTTCTTGGGTGACGATGCCGATTTGTTCGCGTAAAGAGTGAAAGGTAACGTTGCGGACGTCTGTGCCGTCAATTAAAATAGCGCCTTCTTTGACGTCGAACAGTCTGGGCAGGATCTGGGTTAAAGTGGTTTTTCCGCCGCCGGATGGGCCGACCAGCGCGATCACTTCCCCGCGATTAATTTTAAGGTCCACCTGATTTAAAATTTGTGGGCCCGTGGTATAGCTGAAATGGACGTATTTGTATTGTATGTCATGGGTGAACGGGGCTAAGATAATGGCGTTGGATTTTTCGATGAGAGCTGGTTTCTCGTCCAGCAGCTCAAAAATGCGTTCCGCGCAAGCCACGCCTTGTTGAATTTGGGAGTTAAGGCTGGTGAAATCCTTAACCGGTTTATAAGCGGAAAGCGAAGCTCCTAAA
>JAHFBY010000005.1 GCA_023249835.1 Elusimicrobiota bacterium
TAAACCAACTTTCAAACTGGTACCACGCGCGGTCATAGAGCGGCTCAATTTTTAGAATGTGAAATCGTGATTTTTTTATTAACGCGATGAATTTCGGCGCTTTTTGAGGACGCAAATAATCTGTAAATAAGACATGCCCATTGGGAGTTAACGCTTCGTAAATTTCAGCCAAGGCTTGGGGACGACGATTTTCTTCAACAAACTCGTGAATTGCATCGGCAGCTACAATTAAATCAAAAACACCCCTCTGGAACGGCAAGTTCATCAATCCTGCCACTAAAAATTCAGCCGATGCATTTTGGCAACGTTTTGCAGCAGACTCTACTGCTCCCAAGGACACGTCCATGGCAATAGTGTGCCGGCTTAAAGGGATTAGTTTTTTGGTTAACTGACCGCCGCTGCACCCGATATCTAAGGTTCGAAAATAATGTGATTTTATCTCGCTTAAAAGTTTAGCGATAGATTGATGGCGCAATATTTCAATGCCACGACGACTATAGTCCCAGGGTTCAGACTGGCAGGAGTACAAATTTTGGTAGTATTCAATACTTTTTAGAGGGTCATTCATTCAAAGAAAGAATAATCACGTATACCTCCGCAGAGATATACGTGATTATTAAGAACGAACTATTTTATTGATTTAATTCCAGCTAACGCAGATTGATTGCTGGGAGCAATTGATAGAATTTCAGTAAAAATTGCTTTAGCTTGATCATTATTCTTTGCATAAAGATAAGCCCAACCCAACATGCTTTTTACATCCAAGTCCAAGGGATACATCTTCGACACAGACTCATACTCTTTGACGCTGGATTTATAATCGCCCATATAAAAATACCCATACGCCAAACGCGTGCGCGACAAGTAATTTTTAGAGTCAATCTTTAATGCCATTTGAGCGGATCCAATCAATTCGCTCCATTTCTTGGCCACCAACAAATGATACTGCTGATAGATCAAAGGCTCAATCGCGCCTTTCATGACTTCAGAGGCTTCCCCGTACAATTTAGCGGCAGCGTCAAACTTGCTCATCATTCCCTGCAAATAAGCTTCTCTCATCAACGCAGAATATTTAACCATATCGTTCGCGCCATCCATTGATGCTTCTTTTATAATGTTATACGCGCCGGCGTAATCACCGCTTTTTTCCGAAGCATAGGATTTCTGGAAAAGGCTCGTATAATCTGCCGCAACAAGGTAATTTAAACTTAAAAATGACATCATTCCAACTGCTACATACTTAACGCTTTTGTTCACTTTTTACAACCTCCTAATTTTTTATTAATGATATTCGAGGGCTACCACCATCTTACTAAAAGTTTTATTGTATGCGCAACCGAGGAATACTGCTTATTATTAGTTAAATTGAGCCCCTCGGAATATCCTAAGGTATATCCCAAGCTCCAGATCTTATCGTTATACTCCAGCATTCCTTTAAACGAGGAATTAACTTCGTCAGGCGCATCGTTAACGGAAAAACCGGAATCCGCTACGTGCATGGAATGCGTTCCTAAAATAGTAGACAAACCAAAGTGTAAATGTTCGGTATAATAATTACCCGCCAGCGTGCCGATCCAATAGTTTTTATATACAGAGATATTCTTCGGACGAGAATCATCGGTTGGAATCGTTGCCGCGCCGTTATTAATTATATCGTCGCGCGCAATCCCGTTGCCAACCACGCTTAAGGACACTGGACCAAGATTAGTATTTAAGCCAATACCGCCCTCCGAAGCGCGGGAAGCCATATATTTAGAGCAAGAGCCGCTAAGCAAAAGCTTTTTCCACGCATAGCCAAGGGTGCCGACATCCCCTTCTCCCAACGAAGTATCGTTTGTCCTTATTTTCTTGTAGGTTAAAGTCGTGGACGAATTACCGGAATAGGTATAACTTCCAGTATATGAATCCTCCTGCAAAGGCGCGGCAAAAACGCTTAAAAAGTCGATGGTCAATCCCTCATAAGCGAAATCAAAGCGGTGGCGCGTGTTATGAACCAAAGTAAAAGCCACGTCGCGCGCATTGCCCTCTTTCTTTAAAGTGGAGCCATAGCCTAACCAAGTGTAGTATCCCGACAACTCATAATAACTGTACTTAGCCGAAGTATACGCGGTGTTCAATTGCTTTAAGCTAGTGTTCCCGGGATTAGCGATCAAAGCAAGCTCCGCATATTTTTTGGCATGTTCCAGGTCCCCCAAACCATTGTAAGACCACGCCAACCCTTCCATGGCCGCTTGATTGCGATGGTCTAACTCATAAATTGTCGTGTAATGTTTTATCGCATTTTTGTATTTCCCCAAAGCAAGATACGCATAAGCGGTATTGATTAACACGTAAACGTTTTTCGGATACTTCATCAAAAGCTTATCGCCGAACGATGCGGCTTTTCTGAACCGGTTTAATTTAACCAGCGAATTTTGCACGCCGACCTGCGCGTCCAACACGTAGTCGTCGTGCAGTTTCCCGACCGCAGTCCTTGCCCCTTGATCATAATACTTTAGAGCAGAAACATAGTCTCCGCTCCAATAATACTTATAGGCCAAGGCCATGCCCGCATTATACTGTTCTAACGCCTGGTCCGCGCGCGCCGGAGGAACTCCCACTGTTCCGCTTAACAGCACTACCCCCATCAATATAACTATTTTTTTCATACTCTTTTCACCTCGATTATTGTATTTTTTTACAGTATTCGAATCGAATCGATAAATTTTTCCCTATGAATTTTTACTGAACATTCAAAACTGTCAATCAACCAACGCAATAAATAAGCGCTCCCGCTTGATTCAAAATTATAATTATCGAGCACGGAAAGCCGCGATTCATTGCGCGCGAAATTCCTATAAAATGACGTTAAAAACAATATTAGGCCGCTCCACCAAACTTTAAAACCAATCCCTATGGGCAATTGATCTTTCCACCAAATTCGCTCATCGCTTACCGGGTAAGAGGGCATGGCTAAAAACAAATAGCGCAAAATATTGTTTTTGGGCCCGGCGTAGCGATAAAATCGAAAAAAGTTATTCACCAAGTCAAAATAAAGCCGGGATTTGCCGTTGCGCATATAAACCGCGCCGCTTGGATCCATCTCTACTTCAATGCGCTCTCTTTTTTCTACGAGTTGAACTCCGTTTTTTTTAACGCTTACCAAATAATCAAAACTGTCTTTCAGCAACAGTTCAAATATTTTCTTCTTTTTTGTTGTGGGCACAAGAGCTGCGACCCTTTGGCCTTTTTGGGGGTTCCACTTATGATAAAAACGACCTCCAGAAGCAACGGCCTGTTCAAAACGAAATTCCAAGGTTGGCGAATTGTCCTCTAACCCAGACATAGCTTGAATATGGATATGCGGGCAAGGAGAGTAGCCGGAATTACCGCACGCAGCAATGATTTCCCCCCGTTCCACCACTGCTCCTACTTTAGAAGTTATTGATCCTTTTTTCAAATGGGATATTTTTATGTAGTAGCCGGCAATGACATATATAATCACGGAATTACCCCAATTGTTTTCTCGGTTAACCGACCCAATGGCATTGTCCGCAATATCGTTGACAACCAAGACTATTGTTCCCGCTGCCGGCGCAAAGACCGGTTTAGCATAAGCTAAGTAACTGTCCAGTAGTTTTGGGTTTCCAACCCATTGCTCATTTTGATCATTGACCATGACAAAATCCACGCCGTATTTCCACAAACCCTTGTGCGTGATATCGTCATCAAACGCTTGCGAGACAAACCATGAACCTGAAAACGGCAATGAAAAGGAGGGGAGGTCAGTTCGGAAACGAGTGGCGAAGTTTAAGAAAAAATCGAGGTTTTCTTCCGGAGTATTGTGAAAAGTATAGATCTTGAGTTTGGAGGGAATCAACCTTAAATAATATATTAAGCAGAGAAGGACCAAGTTAAAAGGCAGGGTTAATACCGGCAGGTTAAATAACCCCAAAAAAGACTCGCATCCCGCCAACACAAGGTAAGTTAAAAGCGATATGATCACAGTAACTAGATAGGTCTGGGCAGAGGGGACCAAATATACGCCGCCGGCAGCAACCGCAGTTAAAACCAGGTTAAACAAATTGGGGTTAGAGACTAAAGTAAGGTATCTTGAATCCATAAATTCATAATAAAAAAATCCGGAGTAATAACCGATTAAACTTAACAACAAAATAATTCGAGAATGATACAAAAGAGCCAAGGCAATGCACGCCCCAGCCCAAGGGTCTGTAGAGAAAAAAATACCCGCTAAGGATTGAAAATAACCGCCTAGCCCTAAGGGTAAATGGAAACTAATATAATTTTCCGGCTGAAAGCTATACAGCGTCATTTGTTTAGAAAATATCGGCAAAATCATATACACGGTAAGGCTCACGATAACAAAGGGGAGGCTAAGCGCTGATAAACCAAAAATCTGCCTTAAAGCATGGCCCAAAACAATTGTTAAAATAATAGTTAAAATGCCGGCAAGCAGGGCCAGAAAAAGGATTGGCAGGGTCAAGGGATAGTGCGCGCCAATGGATAAACCAACTAAAAGGGGGTTATAAAAGTAATGCGGTTCAATTATCCCAAAACGGTCAAAAACGAAACTGTGAAAAAGATAGGCTGAAACAAGCGTTAATACGCCAAAAAAACCGGTTTTAAAATCAAGGAAAGTTATCCCTGCTATGACCAAACCTAAAACAAATCGGTCGGTAAAAAATATTTCCGAATAAATATAAAGGACTTTCTTAATGTTGTTCAATCTAGGATGCAAATATTTGTTATAGCTTAAACTTTTTCAATCTTTCCGGGACCTGTTCGTTGCCAATGACGTCATCTAAGGTTTCCTTTCTCCTGATAACTTCTATTTCATTATTTTCCGTGATTAAGATAATATTAGGACGGTATTCGATGAACTGCATCCAAAAAGTTACGCAATAAGCGCCCACCGGATGAAAAATAAGGGGCGTTCCCGCGGAGAGCGGCGGTAAACGCACGAAATCCCTTATGACATCGATGTTCATGCAGAGCGGACCATAGAGTATGGAGTCTTCAACCGGACCTTTAAAATCCACGCCAACTTTTACCGGGATATCGTACCACTGGGGCGTAACCATGAGGTTAACGCCCGCGTCCAAAATATAAGCTTTTTTACCATCCACCAATCTTTTTGAACCCACGATGCTAGTAATGAGGTACCCAGAATCATCAACAACCGCTCGCCCGCTTTCAAAATATACCGTGGGCATATAATGCGGGTTGGTCTTCTCATGTAGGGTCTGCCCTATCATCTTGGCGAAATCTTGGACCGGAGGAACAGAGAAGTCCGGCGGCAAATAAATGCCTTTTAATCGGTTTCGGGAAGGGAACCCTCCACCCAAATTGATATATTCCAGCGTAATCTTATATTCTTCCTTTAATGTCGCTGCAAACTGCAATAGCTTTTCAGCGGAAATTTGATAGGCTTTCGTGGACAACATGAACGTGCCCATATGGCAGTGCACTCCAACCAAGTTCAATTTTTTATTTTTCACCAGCCGCTTGACCATGGTCAGAGCCTGGCCATTTTCCAAATTAAAGCCAAACCGGCTCCATTGCGGATAAACGCCGGAATCTAAGTTTATGCGCAGCCCAACGTCAATTTTTTTGTTGCGCTTGGCAGCGATCTCTTCCAATCGAAAAATTTCATCGAAATGATCAATATTGATCATGGCGCCGTCTGCCGCGGCCACTTCCAATATCTCCGAACGTTTACAGGGTCCGTTAAAAATAATCTTATGGCCGGGAACGCCCAGCCTCTTTGCTTTTTGATATTCAAACTCTGAAACCACCTCCGCCAAACAACCTTCGCTATGCAAGATGCTGCAGATCGCGCCCAAATAGTTGGTTTTATAAGACCAGGCAAAAACCACGTTCGGGTAGTACGCTTTAAATGCTTGGACGTAAGAACGAATAGTTTTGCGCAGCTCCCGCTCAGAAAAGACAAAAACCGGCGACCCAAATTTTTCAACGATATCTTTTATCTTAACGCCGTCAATCTCGGTCATCCCTTGATCGTTGAACCCGCTTTGAAACTTGTTAATCATTCCCATAGTTTGCTTAATCAATATGGGTTTTTCATAAATCTTTTTCACGCTCTTTCCCCCTTAACCACAATTTGCTTAAAATCATTGATATCGCGAATTAGCTCAGCCGCATAGCGCACTAACAATTTACCGCTTTCATAGTGACTCGAAAATTCCGCTTCATCATCCAAAAGGTTGGCCGCATAACGGAAAGGCAAGTTGATCCCCGCTCCCGTGCCCAAATAAATCCAGGCCGGAAACCTAGGGTTTATTTCCAGCAAATACAGTTCGTCTTTATTCGTCATCCGAAACTCCAATTCAAAACCGCCCCTGTATCCCGTAGTTTGGATAAATTTTCGACCAATTTCCAACATCTTTGGATTTTGGATCGTCACCGCTGTCCAAACCTTTCCCATTTGAGTAAGCATGAGTTTTTTTATCGCCACCAAACCCAAACAGCCGCCTTCCTTTCCCGCCAACCCCGCCAAATTATAGTCGTTGCCCGTCAAAAACTGCTGCACTAAAACCGGGTAGCCCCACTTGTTCGCCAACTGTTGATAAAAACTTTGCGCTTCAAAATAGGAATGAACGCAATAAGCCTCATAAAAACAGCCTTTCACCATGGCCGGGAACCCCACTTTATCCAACGCCAAATTCAACTCTTCCAGGGAAGTCACTGGAATTGTTCGGGGAACTTTAATGTTGATTTTTTCGCCCAGAGCAGGCAAGTTTACTTTAGTCATGCTTTCAAATAAATCTTTAGATGAAATGTTTAGCCCAATATTTTTTTGCTGAAATTGTTCAAAGTTTTTTACGTAATGCGGAAGTTCCGAATCTAGGGCAGGGATAATAGCCTCAATATCATTTTGTTCGCAAATCTGCAAAAGCCGCGCAATATAATCTGCGCTGTCGGCTGAAGGGTAGGGCAAAAGGAAAGCTTTGTCTACGTACTGTTCCAAATAGAGGCCTGAATCCATAGCGTCATAAGAAAGTCCAACGCAACAATAATCTTGGCCGGATTCTTTAAGGCTGCGAATAATTCCCATCCCCGGGCCGGGATTTTCGCCGGAATTAATTCCCGATACTGCAATGTTGCGCCGTTTCAATCAATTAGACCTTTGCTTTTAAGCAGTTCCTGAAAATCAATCAAGTCCCGTTCCGCTTCTTCCCGCGTAACCTCAAAATTATTTTGCAGCATATCGCTCAAGTCATCCAGGTTGCCGGTTTCTTTCATCTTCCTTAATATTTCCAG
The DNA here is from genome assembly GCA_023249835.1 of Elusimicrobiota bacterium. Taxonomy (GTDB): domain Bacteria; phylum Elusimicrobiota; class Elusimicrobia; order 2-02-FULL-39-32; family 2-02-FULL-39-32; genus JAHFBY01. Next base: position 7,282 of record JAHFBY010000005.1, read on the forward strand.
GCCGATGGCATTGGTGGTATAGGAAATTCCAGTTTCAGGATCAAACAGGAACCCGTCATCGTTCATGGCTATTCGCTTTAATTTTTCGTTCATACCCATCCCTTTGCTTTTAAAAAATTATTGCCCGGATTTAGGTTTGCCAACATCATAACCTAACTCCGAGAGAACTTCGCTCAACTCTATCAATTCCCTTTTTTTAGCTGCGATCATCTTATGGAAAGTGTTCACCACCGGACGCGGGGTCAATGCGGAACTGCAACTTATCACTTCCATAACACAAACCATATTTTGAATTTCTCCCGTTAACTCTTCAAACCGGTAACGCGAAATTTCCGCATTCTGGAATTCGTATTTTTTCATGAGGTCCTTCTTATCTTTAAGGATTTGCTCATAGCGCGCCGCCAACTCCGCAAAATGACCGTTCACAAGTTCCGCTTGCCGGCGCAAAGAATTATTTTCTTGGGTCAAGGAACGAACCTCTTCTTCTAACTTAAACTTATCGTTGATCCCCTGCGACGCAAGTCCCGGAATACCGTTCTTTTTTAGCTCGTTGACTTCTTTTTCCAGTTCATAAATCCTGCGGCTCCTCTCCATCATCTCAAATTTTAAGGCAGAGACCCGCTCCACAACGGATTCGTCCGTTTGAATTGGAAGGCGAACAGACGGCGGGTTGGATTTTTCGCGCACGAATTCAATTAAAAGGCGGTGCGTCTCATCAATCCTTTGTTCTAAAGCCGCAATTCGTTCCTGGGCCCGGGTATTGTCCTCTTCTTTTTGGCGCACCGCGGACTCTGCCCGCAACTGATCTTTCAGCGCGCGGAAAGTTCCTTCCACTTCAAGCCTAGCGCTTTCTCTCTCCTGAAAACGAATTTCCGCAGTTAACGCTTTCTCTTTTTCCGCCAAATACTTAGCCTCCAAGTCCAGCGCTTTAGCCTTTAAATCCCGTTCATGGACTTTATCTTCCATTTTATTTGCCGTCCCTCTGCGCAATGGCTTTTAAAATTTTATTGTGCAGATGGATAACGTCCTGATCATCCGGCAAGAGCTCGTTTAAAAGTCCCGTGCGCTTTAGCGCGCTTTCCAAGTCGCCGTTTCGGAACTCTTTATTGGCCACTTCGCCCAAAACCATGGTCAATGAATTTTTAATTATGGAATTTTTACGGTCTAACCGATAAGCCTCTTCCAGTGAAGTTAATGCGCTTTCCAGGTCGCCGGCAGAGAACATGCCGTTACCCTCGTGCAACAGTTTTTGCGCCTTGACCAAGTTGCTATTATTATCTTTGATGTTCCAGACAATTAGCGCTCCAGAAAACAACAAAAGACCGCTAAGGACTAAAATGATCCCGGCCTTGGCAGATTTAAATTGACCCATCCACTTAAATAAATATTTTGGCTTTTGTTCAAGCGACATACCTCCACCCAAAGCAGGACGTTCTTCTTTTGAAAGTTTAGCGCCGGAAGTAAACGCGGGTCCAACGGTTTGCGGATTAGGAGGAACGTGACTTTTCCATTCCAAACGATTTAGCAAATCTACGACTTTACCGGAAATATTTAACTGCTGCGCAGACTGAGTTTTTATAGATTCCACCCAATCTTCCCTGCGTTTGCGCAACTCTTCATCTTTTAAAACGATTTGTTCTTCTCTATTCTTGAGAGCTGTTTCCGCCTGTTCTCTTTCCACAATAACCTGTTCTAAAGACTCCTGCAACTCTCCGATTTTTTCTTCACGGTTTAATAGCTGTTCCACCATGCGTTTGCGGTCTTCTTCGGCCTGCATCATCTGCCGCTCGCGTTCCACCACCGCTAAACGCCTCTCTTCCTTTTCTTTATCCAACATTTGCCTAAGATTAGACAACTCTTCTTCTAGCTTAACCAATTGCAGCTCTTTTTCACTAACCTTATCGTTTAAAGCGCGTTTTTCTGTTTCATAATTATTTTCATTGGCATTGATTTGCGCCTGCAAATCGCGGATGTTTTGCTCTAACCTTGAAACTTCTTCCAACTCTTGCTGGCGACGTTCATAAAGGTCCTTGCGAACATGATTAACCTCTTCTTCCTTTTCGTCCCTTTCTTTATCCCATTGCTTTTGACGCTCCTCCCAATTCTTGCGCAGCGACTCTTGGACCTCGCTTTCTTCCCGCAATTTTAACTTTAGATCCAAGATTTCTTTGCGCGAGAACTCCAGTTCACTGCGCAACTGCTCCGCGTGCGCTTGACTGCTGCGGCGCTGCATCTCCAAAGTGGAAAAAGTTTGCTGCAGGATATGGCCCTGCTGCTGGTTATGCTCTTCAATTTTATTTTTAAGGGATGCGCTATGTTCTTGTTCGCGGGCAAGTTCGGCTTGCAAAACTTCTAACTTTTCCTCTTTAGACTCAAGCAGGCTCTCCCAATAACTCTTTTCTTTTTCAAAGCGGGCGCGGACGTTGTTTAAAGCCGCTATTTGAATCTCGTTTTGAGCCGATTCAAACTGGCCGGAAAGTTCCCCCTTGCCCTCCACCGGATCCAGGCGATGTTGCACCTTGTCCCACAAGGTATCAAGTTGTTTTTTTAAATAATCGTCATTCATAAAAAACCGAGTGATCCCGCCAAGTTTGCGAAAAGATCAGCTCGGGCTTCTCATTTATAGCAGGAATGTAAGTCATTTTCAATACCGGCTCACTAAAGTCACCTGGACCCCTCATATTTGAAACCTTGGCTTTGGCCTTTGCGGCAATTCCGGCACAGGCTCCGGCGATTGCAGAGGTAGAGAAACAACTATCCGCGCCCCTTTGCCAATACCTGCAGAATGCGCTGTAATTAAACCCTGATGTTTCTGCATGATTGTATAACAAATACTTAAACCTAACCCTGTTCCCCGACCCGGCTCTTTAGTTGTAAAAAAGGGTTCAAAAATATGCGGCAAATACTCTGCGTCAATTCCTATACCGCTGTCAATAATATCCAATTCCACCATCTGTCTTCCCGCATCCTCCCTACCTGGGTCAATGGAAAGAGACTTCTGCCGAACAACCCTACTCGCAATGGTTAAACTCCCTCCCTTAGGCATAGAGTGCACGGCGTTAGTGATTACGTTTAAAATTACCTGCTGTAAATGCCCGGCGCTGGCCCAGACGTCCGGGACAGGCTCACCCTTGCTATCCCATATCAACTTAATATTTAATGAGGTTATCTCCGCTTCGCACAAAGCTAAAACCGATTGGATGGTTTCAACAACGTTCACCGGAGCGAAATTATAGTCTGACGGTCGAGAAAAATCCAATAACCCGCGCACAATTTTACGGCACCGCTGCGCAGCGTTTTCAATTTTTTCCACATGGGATCGTTTGGGATCATTGGGATCCATTTTTTCAAGCAATAGCTGGGCCTGGCCCAACACGCCCGATAAAGGATTATTAATTTCATGCGCCACTCCCCCGGAAAGAGTGCCGATAGAGGACATCCTGTCCATCTGTAAAACCTTGGCTTCATATCGGCTTAAAGATTCGCTCATAACCTCAACGCAACGCGCAAGGTTGGCAAATTCTAAAGGCGCGGTTATATTCAACTTTAATCGCCATTGTCCTTCTCCCACAGAGTGAAGCGCATCCTGCAAGATGGCCAAAGGTTCGCAAATAGATTGATAAAGATTGATCGCAAAACCTATTGCCGCAAGGATTATAGCCATAAGGAGCAATACGGACAACAACGTCAAAGCTTGGGCATAATGCTTACTTTGCGCCCAATATTGATCAGAGGTCTGTTTCTTCTCACTGGCTAAGGACTTGCTATAGTTTTCAGTGGCCTCCATTGCATCCAATAGGGAATCCTTTAGCATCTTATCGGCGTCCGCGCTTCGGCCCTGATCTGCTAAATTAAACACCAACTCTACGCTGCTCCCAAACGCTCTAAACCGCGCAGCATACTGCGCCGCTTGATTTAGCTCTTCCACAAAAATTGCAGTTTTTTGCCACTGAGTGATCAAGCTGCGCAATTTAATTTCCTGCACTACATATTCATCTTTCTTTTCCCGGTTGCCGGCAACGTAACTTTCTAACGCCTCCCGTAAACGCAATTGGGTTTGATTTATATCGCTTAATAAATCATGGATTTCGCGGTTGCGCTCATAAGCAGCATATTGCGTCCGCAAAGTTCGTGAGGACCCAATCAGCACAATCCCCAAAAATAAAGTAAGCGCTATGATTACTGCATATGAAAGTATCAGCCTGATTTTAATGGACATAAATTATTCGCTCCTCTGCCTAACCCGCAATACTTTCAACTCGCGCTCCACCACCGTTAAATCCGTGCCGGTGCGCACAAACCTTTGCACCAACTGGCTCAACAAACCTATCCGTTCCGCAATATTAGCCCCGCGCACCACCACTTTTTGATAATAACTCCATGCAAAGGCCAAATCCACCTCTGATTTTGCGCGGTCGGATTTTAACATTGCCAACTCTTCCATAGCGTCGGCAATGTTAAAACCATACCGGCTAAATTCATCCACTATTCGGTTAAGGATTTCAATCCGTTCGCTGATTTGCGCTCCATTTACTTTTTTGCGTTTATACCCCTCCATAGCGACCAGATATTGTTCTTCTCTCTTTTTCCCTAAAATGGCCTTATCCTGTTCTTGTTCCACTGCTTTTCTACCTTGCGCCATCTTCGCCTGCAGTTCTTCAATTTCTATCATCAAGGATCGCGATTCTTCTTTAACTTTTGCGAGTTCCAACTCCGCCTTTTTAGCTAAAATATCCGCCCCCTGCATACGTAAACTATAATCAGGCTCGGCAATGACATTGCCAAAACGCAAAGTGAAACTGAACCGGTGATTGCCTTGCGTAACGCCAAATTTCACGCCGGTAATGGGCATTTGCATTCCGTAATCCAACTGCACGGACCCAACGCGAACAGCAACTCCCAAAGAAAGCGCGCTATAGTTTCTAGAACCAAAACCTAATGACCCCCGAGCTGCCAAGTCCGAATTTCCCCAGCCGGCGCCCAACCACCATTTTTCTCCCGCTGCCGTTAAATTAAAATCTCGGTTGTTAGTTGGCGATTTAACCGTATCCAATTCACCTAAAAGAGTCAAACCCTTTTCCTGATAGGATAATCCGCTGCGCACGCTCATTGGCAAAACATCGCTATCATTGCCGGCAATAGACATGTTGGGTTGGTTGATGTTTTTTAAAGACAATCCATAAGTGTAGTTTAGATAGGGCCTAAATAAGAGGCCCAAATCAAATGAATAGTTAGTGCGGCTGTCTCCGCTTGAGAATACCGGGTCAGTTTTGCTCAAATCCACTAAAGCTAAATTATTGGTTTGACCTACCGGCGCAGAAAAACTTCGGCGCAACTGCTTTACACCTAACCCGCCAAAAAGAATACGCGTTAACCGGCGCGCATAGGCCAAGGTCACTTCTCTTTCCGAATAAAGATCGTCTGCGGAATACTGGTGGTAGGAAACTCCAAAATTTCCTATTGGGCCTATAAAAGGATGTCCATAAACAAAATAAGAATGGCTGATTTTAGTGTTGTCCGAAAGTCCGGAATAGAGCCGTCCGTAGCTGGCCGAGAGCTCTTTACGGTACAAGTACACTAAACCCGCTGGGTTGTAGTAAACAGAATAAACGTCATCTGCCACGGCCGTATAGGCGCCCCCCAAAGCTGTTGCCCTTGCTCCGGTGCCAATATCTTCAAATGAGGACCAGGCTAAACTCGGACAAGCAAATGATCCGATCAGTAAAAGAGCGTAAATTTTATTATCTGATTTCATCACCTAGCCACCGCTACCGTTCCAGTATAGGTGTTCTCACCAACTTCAATTTTATATATGTAAATGCCCCCCGGAACCACGCTGCCGGAAAGGCTCGAGCCGTCCCAAGTCAAGACTGAACTATTGCCAGCAAATAGATCGCTTTTTTTTGCCTCCGCCACTTTGGCGGAACGCATATCATAAAGCGTCCCTTGAACTTGAGCATCGGTAGAGTTTTCAAAAAAGAAAAAGACCTGGTCATTGATCCCGTCATTGTTGGGCGTTATGGTGCGCGGGAATACCCCGTTTTGCTGAAATGCCGATTGTTGAACAAGCCGCAACTGGTAACCTCCGGTATGCCTCGCCTCAACCGAAGCCTCGTTATTTGACTTGTCTACTGAAGTCCCTAACTTTAGCCATTGCGACCCGTTGTTCCAATAAATAGAAAAAGCTGTTTCCGCGGATCCAGCCGCGGGCAAATTAGCGGAAAAATGAGCGCTCGGCGCGCCATTAAAAACCCGGCCAAATGAATCCACTTGATAACCTATTGCTATTTCCACTGCCTGATCAAAAACATAATCTTTCTGAACCTTGCCTGTAATGCTGTCAGAAACTTCTACTTTAATCGATTTAAAGGTGCGCCCCCCCTCTTCCGATTCCAACCGTTTACCGGAAATTTGAATATTTTGCGCTCGAAACTTGTCCATAAGGTTGTCGGGAACCTTGATATATGATAAAGAGTCGTCCATTTTAACTAAAACCTTTCCATCTGATACCAGTAAATCAGAATCCGCGGATTCCGCTCCCCCTTTATTAATTGATCGAAGTTTATAGTACACGGTTCGTTTGGGTATATTGTTGTCAACAAAAATTGTTGAACCTGAAGCTGATTGAATAAAAAATCCGTTAACTGCGCCGTTAGGCGCGTCCAGCCGGGTAATAGAATAGGAGGAAAGTTCAAGCTCTTCAAAAGGAGCTCCCGAAGCGCGAGCCGTGGGAGAGTCCCAGGTAATTATAAAGGCATCTCCAGAACCGTTCCTGTGCCCACGCACATTGGTTGGCTTAGCAGGTTCCGGCAATATGGTGGAAACAGTTAAGGTAGCGATAAATACGCCGCCCGATACGTTGGGAATAACCTCATCGTCATACGTAAAAAAACTATAGTAATAGGTGGTGTTGGGTCTTAAGCTTGTTTGCATAAAATAAGTCGCGGGCGCGCTCAAGGTGCTTAGTCGAACAAAATTAAATAAGTCTGCCTGACTTTGAGTGGACGATGAAAA